>JALZWI010000043.1 GCA_023299895.1 Arenicella sp.
TTAGCCATCACATCTCCAGTAATCGCGTAAGCATCAAAATAGGCATCAACATCGCTATAGTCGGTATATTTCGGAATCAACTCAGCGTTCATTTGATTGAGTGTTTTCATCTTAGTTAATGACTCGCCGTATTCGTATTCAGGAAAAAATTCGAGTTTTTTAACAAGCGAACGCTTCCACTTATGTACAAAATACTGACCATAGATGTAGTTCTTAGGCTGATTCAACAAGGCGTTACTTGGCTTGGCATGAATCGCAGGGCAAAAAGTAATTACCTTAGATAAACTAATCGCCTTGTCATGCGCCAGTGCAGCGACGCGTAATGAAAAATTACCACCCAATGAAAAACCTACCAAAGAGTAATCCTCATAGCTTAACCTACTTTGCAGATCTTCCAGTCCAGTCATTACCTCTTCAATCATGGTCGAATTAAAAATGTATTTATTGAGATGATGAGTATTGCCATGGTCACGTAAATTAAGCCTAAACACATCAATGCCAGCGTTTAATAATTTAGTAGTCATAGACAACATATAAGAAGAATCAGCGCTGCCCTCCCAACCGTGTATCAAAATCACCAATTTTTGCGCTGGCATTTCGGATGCTTGATTCAATACCCCTGCCAATCGAATGGCGTCATGACAATTGAGTATCATTGGCTGTGATGTGGATGCAAACGCTTTAAAATTGTTACGAACAATCGCGCGTCGAGGGCCGATGCTAGAAAAAATAGTTTGCATATGGCGATTGCGCAAACCAATTGGGGGATTAAACTGCATGATAATTCAATGTTGTCGGTTATGGATAATCGCTTCGATTCACTAGCTCTTCTTCAAAACCAAATAAACGCAAATCGTTGATTTTCATTGGATATAAGACACCATCCAAATGATCACATTCATGTTGTACTACAATGGCATGGAATCCTGTGACTTTTCTATCAATCTTAGCGCCAAACTGATCGAAGCCTCGATAGCGTATATGTGACGGTCTCTCTACGTAACCGCGCATCCCTGGAACACTTAAACAACCTTCCCACATACCTTGTTTCACATCGTTCAGTACTTCAATCTCAGGGTTAATCAACACAGTTTCTTCGATAGTTTCTTCATCTGGATAGCGTGAATTACCCTGCATCTCAAAAATCACCACACGAGCAGAGATACCAATTTGCGGTGCTGCCAAACCTGCGCCATTCAAAGAGTCCATTGTATCGCGCATGTCTTCAATCAATGAATGCAATTCTGGCGTATCAAACTCAACCACTGGGGCAGCAATTTGACTTAAAAAAGAATCCCCGATTTTTAATACCGAACGAATAGACATTAATTTGCAGAAGTTATTTAATACATTAAGGCTATGATTAATTATACTACTATGTTTATGACAATAATGATAAATAGCAAACCATCAATGCAATGTAATTTTTCCGCTGTATATAAAGCAGCATTATTAATCACGCTTTTATGCATAACCTCATTCCCAATATTCGCTAAAGACTATATGGTCGAAGTACTTGTTTATGAAAATCTAGATGCAGGTAGAGCATATGAACCTCATACCTATGAAGCCCCACAAGCAATGTCGTCAAATAGAGAAACATGGAAGATTCAACCATCAATGCTAATTGATGCAGCTAATGCAATAACAAACTCTTCAAGCTACCATTTACTCCATCATTACTCCTGGGCTCAAGAATCATTACCTTATTCTCAATCAGCTGCCTTTCAAGTGGTTGAACAAAATATGAATGGCTGGTTCAAAATTTATGCCACGCAACTTCTTTTTGCTAATATCGACATAGATTTTAATGGCTACCGGATGAATGAAGTGCGTCGCTTAAAACTCAACGAAAAACATTTTTTTGATCACCCAAAATTTGGGATTTTAATTCAAGTTTCTAGGCTGGAAGCTGAATAAAAAAATATTGAAAATTCAACAACACAAGAAACAAAACTATTGAATACTCGATAATGCCCGACGTCTAAACATTAAAAATTACTACCCATTATGAAATTTAGATCGTATATTTTTTTGTACGTAGTCGTAAATTTTATAATCAAGTTGATTTTTTTTCTTAAATTGAATTATTTCGTGATCGCTTAAGATGTTTGGACTGTGAGCAATTCCTTGCGAGCTTGTATTAATGAAAGGAAGCGTTACTTTAGGTTTATTAATCAATGATGCAAGAATGTCAAAACTCGACTGCAGATCTTCTTGAATACCAATAAAAAAATATCGGTCTAACTTTTTTTTATAGTTTTCTTCCTTTAAATCCATGATTCGCGCATAGTAATTATCATAAGTCATAATGTTCTCAGCGAGAGTATCACCCACGACCACTCGTTCATTAATTTGGTGACGGAATAAAGAACAACGCATTTCCAAAGGGTCTCGCAAAAAAGAAAATACTCGATAGCGATTACGTGACCTAAATGCACCAAATATCATTGGATAACGCTGATTCAGCATAAAACCATCATGTCCAAAGTGGCCACACAAGCATTTCTCACTATTTAAGTACTTAAGGTTAACAGGCTTTATCTCTTCCTTATTTTCACCCTCATAATAATCATCATAAACATGAAACCAATCATCTAACACTCTACGTGCACTCGTACCTCCACATTTTGGAATATGATGAAATACGTAGACAGGGTATCTTAGCCTATATCGGCTGTATGCGGACAGCAGTGAGCTAAACATTTTTCCTATGCTGTTTTTTTATTCTCAATCAATTCCCCAGTCTGGTACTCAGGCACCAGCACTTGAAGACATTTTGACAAGCTTCCATCGTAACTATCTAAATTAACTTCGATCTTATTAAATGCAAGCTCAATTAATTCTGGCTCCACTTTTCTAGTCGCCGCCAGATGAATTTTTTCGTACTCCGTGCTACTTATATCTTCATCACTGTGAAATAGCTCTTCGTTTAGCTTTTCACCTGGCCTCAAGCCAGTGTAGATGATCTCAATGTCTTCACCAGGCACCTTTCCTGACAATCTAATTAATTGCTCGGCCAACTCTGATATGGGCACCGGTTTACCCATATCCAACACATAAATACGGCCATCTTCGCCCATTGCGGATGCTTCTAAAATTAACTGAGTGGCTTCAGTAATCGTCATAAAATAACGAGTCATATCCTTATCTGTTACCGTAACTGGACCGCCTTTTTTAATTTGCTCTTGAAATTTTGGTACCACACTGCCAGCTGACCCGAGTACGTTACCAAAACGAACTGTAATAAATTTTGTTTCGCTCTGTGCGGCAAGGCTTTGGCAATAAATTTCAGCAACGCGTTTACAGGCCCCCATCAGACTCGTTGGGTTAACCGCTTTGTCAGTTGAAATAAGGGTAAAATTTTCTGCTTTATAATAATCCGCCAGATCAGCAACTAAGCGTGTTCCGAGCGCATTGTTTTTTATCGCTTCGCGCACCTGCCCTTCTAATAACGGGACATGTTTATAGGCTGCAGCATGATAGACCGCCGCAGGACGATACCGCTCAAACACATTTCGAATAGCCGCTTCATCACAAATATCACCTAATATTGAAGTCAAATTAACATCTTCAAATGACTCTCTAAGCTCCTCTTCAATGCGATATAGGTTGTATTCGCTTTGATCAAACAAAACGATATGAGTAGAACACACAGCGGCTAACTGACGACATAACTCTGAGCCAATAGATCCACCTGCACCAGTCACTAAGACAGTTTTTTCGCACAGACTGTGCTTAATTCGATGCCAATCTAATTTAACTGGATCACGACCAAGTAAGTCATCGATTCGCACTTCACGCATATCACTGATTTGCACTCGACCACTCAACAATTCATGTGCCCCAGGCAAGGTTTTAAACTCGACCCCTGTTGTTTCACAAATAGCAACCAAACGTCGCATTTGCTGTTCGTTAGCTGACGGAACAGCAATTAAGGCTAGATCTATATCCCAACGATAAATCAAATCCTGTAATACGTCGGGCGATGCAACAATTGGTATACGGTGGATTTGTCGCCCAATTTTGCTCGGGTCATCATCTAAAAACGCGACAATATTGTAACGATTAGGATGGTTGCGGCGTAGGTCTCGTAATAACTGCTCACCAGCCGCCCCCGCCCCCAGGATCACAACTTTACGACCAGTGCGTGTGGAAAAATGGCGATCTTTCATCAGCCGATAGATCAAACGAGATGAGCACATCAAAGCGCCAAGAATTAATGCATAAAGAATAAATACTGAGCGAGGAACAAATTGTAAACGTTCAGCAACCAAGAATAAGGTGAAGGCAATCGTCGCTGTGCCTATTAAAACGGAACGAAAAATTAGAGACAAATCGGGCAATGAAACAAATCGCCATTCCCCTCTGTGAACACCGACAAAAACATTGGTAACCGTTTGCACAGCGATCACCACTGGTAATGCGTACACCGCACTATATAAGAACTCTTGAGGAATTTCTTCTAAATTATAACGTAGCCAGTAGGCGCCAAACCAAGCAACTGGAATGACGAACATATCGTGTAATATGATTCTCCAGCGGTAAATCAGGTTACTTATCGATTTGACCATACAATTAAATGACTAAGAACTATTATTTGTTGTGTGATTGTTGCGCGATTCTAAATATTCAACGAAAAACGCGCAGCTTAGTAATAAAATAAACTCTAAAAAAACACTCAAGGGTATAGTATCACGGTAAATAAGCGTCGTACTCGCGTTAAGTGACGATATAGACATCAAAATAATTAACCCTATCACTATTTTACTATGACTAAAGCCCATATTGGCAAGTCGTTGATAATAGTGACTACGATGGGGCAACCAAATTTTTTCACGCCGAAACAATCTACGTAAAATGGTCACACTGGCATCCGCGACAAACACCGCGAATAATAGAATAAAGCTGATCACTGGGAAGTCATAGCGACTGACCGCGATCAGCAATATTGTAGAAAAAAAAGCACCGATCGTGATACTACCAACATCGCCCATAAATATCTTAGCGGGGTGCCAATTCCAAAGTAAAAATCCATAACTCGCTGCAGCCAGTACCAGGCAAATAATAGCCAAGCCTTGATCACCATATTGCCAAAACCAAAACGATAAGGTAGCACTAGCGATAATCGTCTGGGCAGCAGCAAGACCATCCATACCATCCATAAAATTATATAAATTTACTAACCACAGTACGCCAACCACACTAAATGCAGCGCCTAGCAAAGGTAATACTAAATAACGTTCACTGCTCAAGTGAATAATGTCGACCGCCCCGAACGTAATCACACTCAGAACCGCAAACACACATTGAATCAACCATCGACGACGTGGACTTAAATCGAATTGATCATCAAGCCAGCTCAAACTACTCCAAGCCAATAAACTGATAGAAATAGCAAAAAACATAGCTACCCGGCCAGAAATAAAACCGACCACCAAGGTCGCCAACACGAGCAAAGCTATAATGGCTAAACCACCGCCTCTTGGAATTATCCCGTGGTGTAATGTTCTATCGTTAGGCGTATCAACAATGTTTCGTTGAATAAGCATTGCAATTAAATGCTTAACCGCATACCAGCTTAGAGCTGCTGTAATTACTGACATGCCAATTAATAACAAGGTTGTATTCATACTTACGGCAAATCTCGCTCTGGTTGGCTCAAAAAATTCTGCGGCGCATAGGAGAAATCTTTTTGGGCTGCAATGATGTCGTAATTAAGGTTTTGATTCATTCGATCGGCCATTTCAGATGTATAAGAAAATCGCCCAAATAAAGCTGCCGTTTTTAGTGCTAAGCGAAACATCACTAACGGCAACGACAGAATTCTAGATCGTTTATTAAGACCCATAAATATTCGTTCAACCATTTCACGATACGTTAAGATTTCAGCGCCAGCTAACACATAAGTCCTTCCAAAACTTGTTGGGTTCTCTAAAATGGACAAAGATGCCTCAACCAGATCATCAGCGTGCACAGGTTGTCGTAAGCCATTGCCCTGTCCAACCAATAACATAAAACCATAGCGCTGAATAAATTTGGCGATATGCGTAATGTTTTGATCTCGAGAATAACCATAAATCATACTAGGACGAAAAATGGTCAACGCAATTTCACGCTTACCACAGAAAATTTTTAACGCTTCTTCAGCATCAGATAGTTGTTCAACTAAACGATGCTCACTGACATCATTTGAATTTTTCTTACTGATAATACTACTGGAACTAAAAGCGATAATTCGCCGGATTCCAGTGTCGAACAAAGTCTTCAAATGATTGGGCAACAACCAGATTGGTGCACAATGAATCACTGTATCGGTGTTAGTCGATTTCAGTTTCGATAATAACTGCTCGCTTGGTACTTGTTGTAAATCCCACTGCAATTCACTCACATGCCCGCTGTCGGCTATACGCGACACTCGATGATAGCTAACCCGATCAAGCTCTAACCGTTGACAGAGTGGATACCCTACTACACCATTCGCACCCGTTAATAAGACACTCGACATTATCGTGGCACCATGCCCTTAATAACGCTAATGCTGCTGCGTGCAATAAAACTGAACACGATGCCACACTTAACCAAGAGACGAATCGGCAAAGAATATTGCGCATAATAATGTTTATCAAAAAAACGATTCATGCCCTTATGTAAGGTCCATAAGACTTTAATCGGACGTGATTTACTACTAATTCCTTTAGCGTGAATAACACTCGCAGCAGCAACAAAGCCGACATCCCATTTTGTTGTTTCAAAACGTTTACACCAATCAAGATCTTCACAGTGCATGAAGTAGGCGTCATCAAGCAAGCCAACCTCTTTTAGTGCTACCCGGCGCACCATCATAAACGCTCCAGAGATAGCCTCCACTAATTCCACTTGCTCGCGCGATTGTGATGATTCACCATAATCGAAGTCAGTAAATTTTTGATTATTCGGAAACAGTCTGTGTAATTGAAACAACCTAACAAAAGCCGACAATGGCGTTGGAAATCGTCGTCGACAAGTGCTTTGCACACTGCCATCTTCGTTATAAATACAACTGCTCGCCAAACCTAGGGTTGGGTTTTGCTCAAATGCAGCCAACATCAGCGGCAGTGTGTTTTCATTGATTTCACAATCTGGATTGAGCAACAAAGCAAAGTCCGCCTCTAAACTTGTCAGTACTTGATTATTGGCTTTGGCAAAACCTAAGTTTTTTTTATTTAATTTCCAATCCAGGCGAAATTCATTACTAAAACTTGTCTGCGCATTAGCGACACTCTGATCAGTCGAACTATTATCAACTATAGTTACCTTAGAGTTTGCATAACTCAGTGCCGCTGTAAGGCAGCGTAACAACCAATCGCCTGCATTATAGTTAACAATAATAATATGTATTGATGGCATCGTTGTTTATTTAACTTCACTCATTTTGCCAGTTACACCACCTAAACCGTCACGAATACCACGTAACATCATGCCTAAATTTTTACGGCGCGGCGTTTTGAATAAACCAAACATCACTAAGATCATTACCAGTCTTTGCACATCGTTCCACTTCCACCGAGCCTGAGCATAACTACGTTTATACAGTAAGATACTATTGCGAAAGATATAGTAATACCGAAACGGATTGTGTTGTGGCACATTACGGCGACGTGCATTTTTCATACCAAATAACTTACGCAATATGAAATGACTGCCGAAACTCAGTTGATGCGTTGTTTCACCTAGACCATGTTGCATAACTGCATCACAGACTCCATAGCTTTTATAGCCATTATGGTGCGCTCGCAAAAACCATTCGGTATCGACGTGGTCAATAAACAAGCCTTCGTCCATATCGCCAATATGATCAAGAGTGTCGAGTGAAATTAAACTACCAGATGAAATTAAAAAATCAGCTTCTATGCAACCATCGTTATCTCGATCTGCACAATATGATCGTGCAAATTTAAACAAGCCAAACCGCACGAAAAATGATTCGCTGCCATTATCCGCATTGATATAGGTAACACCAGTGGCGCTTACCGGTGAAGTCAGAGATTTTTTTTGGTGTGCTTGTAATAGTTTCCCCACCATACCTTTCATAGGCACACTATCCTGATCCAACAACAATACATAGTCAAACTGCTTATCCTTAGCCATCTGAATGCCAATATTATGTGCGCTTCCTAATCCCAGATTTTGTGTTTGAGCTTCAAGCTGCAAGGCACAAGTAGAATCTGCCTTTAAGTCCGCGACTAACGACTCAATTTGTTGAATATTCGTTGATGCATTATCAATGATAGTAATAGCTTGTAACTGTGGAGAGGCAGCCTGCAATAACACTCGAAGCGCATCCGGCTTCGGGTTATAAGTAACGACAACCGCTAACACTCGCTCAGTCATATCAATTATGCGGCGCGATCACTGCCCTCTTTTGATTCGCTCTTGTCAAAACCTATGGTCTTTCTCACATGATAAATTGGTTTATCTTGGCTCTCATAATAAGTGCGCGTTTGCATTTCGCCAATAAGGCCAAATAAAATAAATTGCAGGCCGATCACTAAAAGCATAAAACCAAATAATAACAACGGACGATCGCCAATGGCTTGATCAAAAAATAAACGAATGATGAATAAATAACTCAAAATCAAACCGCCTAACCCGCCTAAAGCTAAGCCAGGCATGCCGAAGAAGTGCAATGGTCGCGCATGGAAGCGTAATAAAAATTTAACAGTGATTAAGTCTAATATCACTCTAAAGGTACGCGAGATACCATATTTAGACTCACCGGCTGTCCGCGCTCGGTGATTTACTTTTACCTCAGCAATCTTAGCGCCAACACCGCTTGCAACAGCAGGAATAAAGCGATGCATCTCACCATATAAAGTAACACTTTTTGCTAAATCATTAGTCATGGCTTTTAGCGTGCAACCATAATCATGCAAGTTGACGTCGGTGATTTTTGAAATTAATTTATTTGCCAACATAGAAGGTAGCTTGCGCGAGACAAAAGTATCTTGACGATCATATCGCCAACCGCAAACCATATCGTAACCTTCTTCAATCTTGGCAACCAGAGCAGGAATATCAGCCGGATCATTTTGACGGTCCGCGTCCAACGTCACAACAATATTACCTTGAGCATAATCAAGACCCGCTACCATTGCAGCAGTTTGTCCAAAGTTACGGCGAAAGCTAACCACTTTAATTTGTGACATATCTTTACTGTAGGCTTGCAAAACATCGACGCCATCATCAATACTACCATCATCAATAAAGATGACTTCATAGCTCTTTCCCATAGAATCAAGACTAGCCTTAAGCTCATTACACAAGGGCTTCAAATTTGGCGATTCATTTAGAAACGGTATTACAATGGAAACATCAATCATGTTTTACTCACAGTTGGCCGATTGAACGGTTTTATTATTTTCTTAAAATACTATTTTGAACGCTAAAGATGAAGTATAAGAAATGTTGGCTTTAATCTAAACCTCTTATTCCGACAAGTTTCAATTATCCAAACGGATCATTTCACCAGAATCGCTCAAGAAAGCTTGCGGATACACACCTTCGTCGTTAATACGCAAATGCTTGTTGTAATATTTGTCGACAAAACCTTTGGTTTTCCATCGTTTTTGTAGGCTTTCAAGTTCATTAAAATACCGCTTAATATGCTTTTCTGACATATCGTCACCACGGCTTACTGATTCATGATGATAGAGTTTTGCTTCAGGTGTCCAAATAATATCCAAACCACGTTTTTCAACCGTCAGACAATAATCAATATCATTATAGGCGACCTTGAAAGTTTGCTCATCTAGACCACCAACATCTTCAAACAAATCACGCGGCGTGATCAAACACGCAGCGGTAACCGCCATCATATTTTGCGTAGCAACCAAGCGATTCTGATAACCCAATGATTCGCCATCGGCCAAACGATGAATATGTCCTGCCGCATTACCCATACCTATAGTTACACCGGCGTGTTGTATCTTGCCATTGCCATACAATAATTTAGCGCCAACGATACCCACATTAGGTTGACTTGCCCATACCATCATTTGCGTTAACCAATCCGCATGGATGACTTCAACATCATTGTTAACAAGAGCAATATAGTCAGAACTGCCTTGCGACGCAGCAAGGTTATTAATTGCCGAATAATTAAACTCTCCAGGAAAATCAATGATATCAACCCTATCATCCAAAGAAATTTCTTGTAAGTATTTCTTGGTTTCAGGAAGTTCGCTGTTATTGTCAACGATATAAATTGAGAATTTGGGGTAGTCAGTTTTTGTTAAAATACTGTCAATACAAGGCTTAAGAACCTCAAGACCATCACGTGTTGGAATTACCAAATCTACCGAAGGTTTATTTTGCCAATTTGGACTTGCTGACAATGTATTGTAATCTAATCGGCGCTGCCAGAGAATATTTGCCCACGTTGAATCATTATTAGATGGTTGTGGTGTTAGCGTATTTATTGACCGGCCACTGATAAATAAAGCTTCAGAAATATGGTGAGCGCCACCTTGCTTCTGAAACAGCTCAAGACAGGTTTGATAACGAGTCTGATCAGATAATAAGTCGCTTGGTTGTTTATCGACAATGAACTCTGTATTAAATATCACCGCTGGGCCGATATAGTCATAGCAATGCAAATAGGCAAGGCTGGCTTGCGGTTTTAGTGCCCGCTCCAGCATAGCTTGACCCGAAATTTCTGTCGTCACTGATTTAGTTTGACTATAATCATGATCGCTGTACAGCATAGCAGGCTTGATTTTACTTTTCTTGATTGCACGTTTGATCATTGCAATTGCAGGCTCACGTAATCGCTCTGTTTTCGCTAAAGGTATTAGATAGTCGATATCTGCCTGCAAACTGACCTCATCTCCTGCCAACAAAATCTGATCTGGTACTAATAACAGCTGTTCTAAAAATGGTCTTTGTGATTCATCTTCAATTATTACTGCAACTTTTGTCCCGTGTGTTAAAAGCTTCAGTAACCAGCCAAAGCCTCTCAGGCGATTCCAACGTTGAAACACGTACAAATAGTTCTTCGGTGAGTAAAATTGCAATAAATCTGTCGACAATTCAAAACGACTTTGAAACTGCATTGCAATGATTTTAAATAGCAAAGAAATACTAAAAAAATCAATCAAATAGCGAAAAGATATCAATAAAACTCTGGCTCTTCCTTCGAGCTCTGTAACACGTGATAAAAAATCAAATTCAAGCATATTGTCGTATGCAGCAATATAACCAGCAGGAAGATAAATCAGCATTCGGTTACGTCCTGAATGAAAGCCGATAAGACTGCGACGAATCTCCCCATCTTCATCAGTTTTTATCACAATCTCAGGCACATGCTTGACAGCGCCCTCAATATTAAATTCGGTGACATACCAACCTGAATCAATCGGCACACCCTTGCCTGTTTGTTTAGCAGCAAGGTCAACCGGTTTCCAAGTTTTTTCAATCCGCATCGCAAGTTTAATAAGATACTTACGTAAACTCACTATTTTCGCCCCAGGCCGAATGCCTGTAGTAACGGTCTTATTTTTGCGAAATAACGCCAACTACGTGATTGATGTATCAAACTTAACTGGCTCTGCAACTCTGATATTAGACTGCTTTGCTGTGTTTCATGATCAGTTGTCTCTTTAGATGCATACTGTAGCGTATAACGGGACTCAAATTGTTTTTCAGGAAATTGTTTAATGCTGAAGTTTGCTAATTTCTCAATGCTCGTTGATTGATTACTTAATAAAATCATAAATGAATTAGCATGATCACCCAGAGTCCCTGCCTCATACAAACCCTGCCAAAGCATTGCCTCGCGTTCGGCTAAATCAAAAGGCATTAGATAGTCTCTTGACTTAACCTTATTCAATGCGCTCGATAAATCACCGATAGCGTCAGAATCACCATCGACAGCATTGTTATGAATAACTTGAGTTGGGATTTTATAATCCGGGAACGGGTATAAAAATTCATACTCTAAGAAATTCGCTAAAGCGATTTGTTGTTGCCATTCTTTTTTAGTGTAAGTACAAATACCGACTTTTTCTGGGTAGTTTTGAATACCGACATACGGCTTACCAAAATGGTCTTCGCTAGCACCTAATAGATATTTCAAACCAGTTCGATTCTCTATCGCGATTAATGTTGTGCCGCTATCAGAGCTGGCCTTTTGTGCCATTTGCAATAAATCTTGCAAGGCCTCTTCATCACTATCGCGCTCAGAAAATCGTCCAGCGTATTCCGTCACACCAACAAACAAGACCAAATCATAATAATTTTCTGGAAACTCAACTTGATTAAAGTTTGCCGTACTAATCCTAACATTGTCTAAATCCTTACAACGCAGAGCAGCCAACGCAGCTCGTGTAGAACTGCCTTCAATTGAATCTACTTCTAAATGTGGTTGTTCACCCAAATATCGGCTAATTGAACCACATCCACAACCTAGCTCAAGTACACGTTTAACGCCACTCAAGTCAAGGCATCGTAATAAATTCGCTCGTGTTGTCGACAGGTGATACTCAGTCGGCCAATCGCATATTTTATCTTCAAGTTCAACTGAATCACTTGCCAGATCACTGGCGCTACTTAATATTTGTTTGAGTGTGCGCTCAGACTCAGCGCCGTCGGTGTACGCAAAGTCCGCAACATCAGAGTTTTTACGAAAAACACCATCGACAGATTTTTGAAAACCATTTAGCTCAGTAAATGTACTCGACATTAGCCATCTACCTCAATCATTCTAATTTCAGCATCTAAAGCCGCAATACCAAAAGCATCCGATGTTTGATTCATATGAATATGGATCATGTCATAGCGACGATCAATTGCAATATTATCTTTGGACTCGTGATCTTGCGCGACGCCTAATGAAATAAAATAATCACCAGCCAATAAATTAAGCATCAAATCAAACTCAAACGACACCAGGTCTCCCGCCTTTTGCTGAGTAGGCAAGTTACCAATAAGTCGCGAGTTAGTGCCGTAAATCGCATTCCCATCGGATGTTTTGACCGTGACCCCATAGATCAAATCATCAATATCATTTTCAAACAACACAGATAAACGTACCGTTAATTTATCACCTCGATTCATCAAGGCTTTGGCGCTCGCGCCATTCCTCAATACATCATAATGACAAATCTTAGCTCGACCATCGCCCCAGCGATGCTCATTAGAGTTATAAGTCGGGTGCGTTAAACAATTATCTAGTGTTGGGTCAAAGTCAACTGTGTAATCGGCAGCATCAATTTTTTGGGCCTGTGTATTTGTCACATCAGAGGCAAACATTTTCTCTAGATAAGCCTGAACAACGGCTTTAGGAGTATCTGTTAGGGTCAACTCACCACCTTCTAACATGATCGCTCGGTCACAATATTTGATAACGCTGTCGGTGGCATGCGTAACAAATAAAATTGAAACACCAGATTCTTTAAGTTGATCAAGACGACGAAAACACTTGCGCTGAAAACGCACATCGCCAACAGCTAAGGCTTCATCAATAATCAAAATATCTGGATTCATATTGATCGCTACAGCAAAGGCAAGACGCACAAACATACCACTGGAATAGGTTTTAACTGGCCGATGCAAAAAATCATCTAAACCACAAAACTCAACAATATCTGGTAATTTTTTATGAAATTCTTCTCTCGTCAACCCCATGATTGAAGCATTCAAACGTGCGTTTTCCATGCCTGTAAATTCGGGATTAAATCCTGCACCTAATTCTAATAAAGCAGAAATCCGCCCATTCGTTTTACACGTGCCGGTGCTCGGCTGCAATATTCCAGTAATGATTTGTAATAAAGTCGATTTACCAGCGCCATTGCGACCGACGATACCGACGGTCTCGCCTTTGTGTACGGTAAGATCAACATTTTTTAGCGCCCAAAATTCATCATAGAACTTACGCTTAGAGCTGAAGTTTTGCCACAAACGGTGAATCGGCTTACGATAGCTTTGATAGCATTTAGAAATCCCCTTAACCTCAATAACAGGCTCAGTTAATGTAGTATCAACCATTGGGTTTTCTATTTTAGGCTCAGATGACATCGGCAAACCCATCACGTGTTTTAGCAAAAAACCATGCTCCGAAAAATAACATCCCACTGGCTAGAACGGTGTAAGCGCCCAACATTTGCCAGTCGGGCAATTGGCCAAACAATAATACAGCGCGCAACTGTTCAACGACTATCGATAGTGGGTTCAGCCACAAAACATAATTTTTTATCGCATCAGGTACGGAATCAAACGGATAGACAATCGGCCCCAAAAATAGCAAGATCGTGATTAACACACCCATAAACTGACCTAAATCTCGTATATAAACGCCAAGCACTGAGATCATCCATGACGCACCCAGCAAAAACATCGCAAAGGGAGTAATCACTAGAGGCACTAAGATCACGGTCCAATGCAAAGCACCACCGCTCAACAAAAATATCACGATCAAAATAAGCAGACCGAGTATCAGATGAAACAAGGCATTACAAAGACTTACTAGGCTTAGTATTTCAAGCGGAAAAACGACTTTTTTTACGTACTGAGAGTTACCTGTAATCATCCCTACTGCACCGATAAACACCTCGGCCAGGAAACTATGACAAAGAAGGCCCGCAAACAAAATCAGGCCAAAATCGACATTATCTTGCCCTTCGACTCCCCATTTGACGCGCATCACCATGCCGAATACAAAGGTGTATACAAGCAACATCATGATCGGATAAATAAAGGCCCAAATAAAGCCTAATTGTGATCCACGATAACGTTGCTCTACATCACGTTTGAGCATCTGTAGAAACAAGTACCAATTATTTTTTAACGCTGAAATCATTCAGTCAAAGCCTTTTAACCAATACCTAAAAACTGCTGCTTGTTTTCCAATACCATTTTTAGGTATCGACCATAACCACTTTTACCGTACTGATGCGCGGCTTTTTCTAACTCTTCTTCCCCTATATAGCCAAGTCGAAACGCAATTTCTTCAAGACAGGCGACTTTTAAGCCTTGGCGGCTTTCAATGGTTTCAATAAACATCGATGCTTGCAATAAAGATTCATGTGTCCCCATATCCAACCAAGCTAAACCGCGGCCAAACACCTGTACTGATAAATCGCCCCATTCCAGATACTGTTTATTCACATCAGTAATTTCGAGTTCGCCGCGTACTGATGGCTTGATATTTTTAGCCACATCAACAACACGGTTATCATAAAAATATAACCCTGTAACTGCGTAATTTGACTTAGGTTTCTCTGGTTTTTCTTCCAAACTGAGCGCTTGCCAATCTTTATCAAACTCAACCACACCATAACGCTCTGGGTCATGAACTGGGTAAGCAAAAACGGTTGCACCTTTTTTTTGCGAACCTGACTGATGTAGGTCTTTGCTCAAATCATGTCCATGAAATACATTATCGCCCAATACTAATGCGCAATCGTCCTTACCAATAAATTCAGAACCAATAATAAAGGCTTGTGCTAAGCCATCTGGCGAAGGCTGTATTGCATAGGAAATATTCAAACCCCATTGAGAACCATCTTTCATCAACTGTTGAAAACGCGGAGTATCTTGTGGCGTTGAGATAATTAAAATATCTCGAATTCCAGCCAACATAAGTGACGACAACGGATAATAAATCATCGGCTTGTCATACACTGGTAGCAACTGTTTGGAGACTGCTTGTGTCACAGGATGTAAACGGGTACCCGATCCGCCAGCTAAAACTATACCTCTCATAAATATTTCCTCATCTTTAAATCTAGTGTTTAATTTTTTTCTATCTGGCTTTTGAGCCTAAACGCCCACCATCATAATTATCACTCACTTTGGCAATCCATTCCTCGTTACTAAGATACCATTCAATGGTTTTACGAATGCCCGTTTCAAATGTCTCCTCAGGAGTCCATGCTAATTCGCGTTGAATTTTTTGAGCATCAATCGCATAACGCTTGTCATGTCCTGGGCGATCGGCAACATAGGTGATTTGACTTGCATAAGCTTGCCCATCTTCACGCGGTTGAATTTCATCTAAAATTGAGCAGATGGTTTCGACAACGTCGATATTGGTTTTTTCATTATGTCCACCGACATTATAGACTTGCCCATTTTCACCTTCGGTCACGATTGTCCACAAAGCTTTGACATGATCATCCACATACAACCAATCTCGAATATTGTCGCCCTTTCCATAAATAGGCAGTGATTCACCAGCAATCGCTTTTTGAATAATCAATGGAATTAATTTTTCTGGAAACTGAAAAGCCCCATAGTTATTTGAGCAATTCGAAATAACGACTGGCAATTTATAGGTTTTATGCCAAGAGCGCACCAAATGATCGGAACTAGCCTTGCTCGCAGAATATGGCGAATTTGGTTTATAGCGTGTAGTCTCGGTAAATAAACCTGTTTCGCCCAAACTGCCGTAAACTTCATCGGTCGAGATATGATGAAATTTAAAATTTTCTTTTCGCGCTCCATCAAGCTGATCATAGTACTCACGCGCCACTTCTAATAAATTATAAGTGCCAACAATATTGGTCTGAATAAACTCTCCTGGGCCATCAATAGATCGATCAACGTGAGACTCTGCAGCAAGATGCATAATATAGTCAGGTTGATATTTATTAACTAAATCACGCATTGCGACAGTATCACTAATATCGTTTTGATAAAAATGATGTCGATCACTCGCGTCTACTCCCCCTAAAGAATGCAAACTACCCGCATAGGTTAACTTATCAACATTCACCACTTCTACATCAGTGTCTTGAATTAGATAACGAACTAATGCAGAACCAATAAAACCCGCTCCACCCGTTAGAAATACTGTTTTACTCACACTAAGGCTCCTACTTAATTATCTAAATATTAGTTGTTTCGTTGTCGTTTTCAATGACATCGTTACGATATTGCATATTAAGCAATAAAGACGGCACTGTTATTTTTTCTTCACCAAACTGTTCGCCAAGATTTTTAACCAAATCACTTGTTTGCTCCATTGACGTCATCACAATTTGATCAAACTCAGGACATTGACTAATGTCGCTAAAAACAGGTATCTCAAAAAAGTTCGATTTCATCGCATCAGTTTGATACACCCCAACCACTTCTATATCGCTTTGTAATGACCGCAAGTAGGCAATTTCTGTTAAATCCGAAAGCCCAGCAAATAAAATTCTTGCTCGGCCCAAACGAAGGCATTGTGCGAACGCAGCACCATAATCGTCGCCCGACTGACGAAACAATGCCAGCGAAGTAGTCAAGAACTCACTGGTCAAACGTGTTTTTTCAGTAAAACCAGTAGGCGTCAAATAATACAAATAACGATTCGCTGGTGCTGTGGTGATTTTGATCCAACCCTTTTTTACACAACGTTTTAAATATGAATTAGCCAAACCCAAAGCCACACCCATTTCTTGCGCAAGGTGCCGTTGACTAATATCATCTTTTAAATCAATCGCTTCCAGCAACTCTAAAGTGAGCTGACTTTCTTTATCTGGTGATGTTTGCGGCTGAGTGTTCACGGGATGAACACTATAAGGATATCACTATTATTAGTCAATTAATTAACGATCCATTTTTAAATAAATTAACTAAAATCATCACTAAACCGTAACGCAATTGATGCAATAGCGTCATAAAGCAGAATTAGAGTAGCAACAATAACTCTACGAGATTACCGACATGGCAAAAGTTGATTTGCACTTACATTCTAAATATTCCTAGTACTCTTCAGCTTGGACTCTTATAGCGTATAACTCGCCTGAGAGTTTCACAGAGCTTGAAGAAATTTATCACGCTGAAACTGGCCTTATCAGCGCGTAGAATTAAATTATTATGTTATTATTCTTACCTTATAAATATGACTAAATAATAACGCCAAGAGCAAATTCATAAGTGCATAATCGTGTTCTTACTGATAATTAGCCGAGCGGACTCGGGTTGTTTCTGAATGGTTTTCTCCAGCATTCCATTTCTATTTTACTATTTGCCAATATTACTCTTGGTTTATTATTGTGTGCCTAGTAAATACCGAGTTGCACGCAATGCAGTTTTATTAGCAGCCAGCATTCTCTTTTATGCTTGGGGTGAAGGCATTTACGTCTTACTGCTGATTCTATCTATTCTGGTCAACCACTATTTCGCACAGGCCTTACGCAACGCTAAGTTGTCGACACTGTTAATCGGCATTGCGTTCAATCTGGCCTTGCTCGGCTGGTATAAGTATGCAGGGTTCCTGGCACAAATTATCGGCTTTAATAGTTGGAACGCGCCCGCTTTACCTTTGGGTATCTCATTTTTTACTTTTCAAGCAATCAGCTACCTGATTGACGTTTACCGTAAAGAAGCCAATGCAGCAGATTCTGTATTAACAAGCGCTTTATATATATCATCATTTCCACAGTTAATAGCAGGCCCTATCGTACGTTATAAATACGTGGCACAACAAATCGTTGATCGCCGTGAATCCATTAGTCAATTCGCTCTTGGTATCCACTTTTTCGTTATTGGACTGGCACAAAAAACGTTAATTGCGAATGTGATAGGCGTAACTGCAGATGCCGCGTTTAATTCACCCACTGACACGCTCAATATGGCCGGCGCTTGGCTCGGCTTAACTGCCTATAGTTTGCAAATTTATTTTGACTTTGCTGGCTACTCTAATATGGCAATCGGCTTAGGTTACATGCTAGGGTTTAAATTTCCACGTAATTTTAACACACCCTATTCTGCCCAATCTGTATCACTATTTTGGCGCCGCTGGCACATGACTCTGTCTGAATGGTTTCGAGACTATTTATATATTCCGCTCGGTGGTAATCGGCATGGCCCATGGCGAACTATTTTCAATTTATGGCTAGTCTTTATTTTATGCGGGTTTTGGCATGGTGCTGCACTGACTTTTGTATTCTGGGGTGCGTGGCATGGTCTATTCTTATCACTTGAACGCCTAGGCTTAAGTCGCCTATTAGAGCGCTTATGGATTCCAGTTCGACACGCCTATTTATTGTTAGCCGTATTCCTAGGCTGGGTATTATTTAGAGCCGATTCTATTGGTTATGCTGCAGGTTATTATGCTGCTTTATTTGGCTTTAACAATGATAGCGTCAGCGTGATTCATTTTATGGATAGCAATCGTATTCTTTATATGATTGCCTTAGCTTTGATTTTATCAACTTCTGTACCACTACAAATTTTAAGCAAAATTAAAGACGCGTTTCATCGTCTAAAAGATCAACATGAGAATCCCAATTTAAGAAAATTTGGTGGTATTTATATTGCCTCTCTCGACCTTATACATTGTATTGTTATTCTAGGCTTACTATTTCTAAGCATTACATCTTTAGTTGGCAGCTCGTATAACCCTTTTATTTATTTTCGTTTTTAATACTTTAAATTGTAAACCTCAGTGACTTCGACTCTTTCAAATAATCAACGAAACAATAAAGTTAACGCTTTTTTAGTGCTTATATTTTGTGTGCTTATTGCTATTCCATTGATGCTCACCCCATTCTTATCATCAAGCATCGACGGCAAACTTAAAAATGAAAATCGACTCGCAGCAAGTTGGCCCAAACTAGATGTGTTAGTAGATGGTCCAAAGCTAGGTATTTTTTCGATGCCTAATTTTGTTAAATACACCACTCAAATAAATAATTATTTGGGTGATAGCTTAATTTTCAGACAAGATTTACTCGACTTATACTCTAAGTTGTATTTCAAGTTACTTCGCGCAAGCGGTGATAGTAAGGCCGTGATAGGAAAAAATGGGTGGTTATTTTTATCCAGTACAAATGCCCTTGAAAATGCTCGTGGCGTGATTCCATTAACATTACAAGATTCGCGAAATTGGGCTCAGAGTGCCAAACTAATCAATGACGTAGTTGAGAGTTATGGCGGTAAATTCTTAATAGTCATTGTGCCTGACAAACCTCAAGTCTACTCCGAAAATTTACCCGACCACATAGTTTATCAGCGGCAAGGACGACGCGCCGACACTCTTACTCAAGCACTCGAAAATCTAGACATTGACTATCTCGACCTGCTTGGCCCACTGTTAATAGCCAAAACAAACCATGCCAGCCCTCTGTATTTTAAAACTGATAGTCATTGGTCGTTCGTTGGCGCGTTGTCGTCTTATCAAACAATTATTAAACATCTAAATTCATCTGGCTTTAATTTACCCATTGTAGAGAGGCTACAATTACGAATCGTCAATAACGAAAAATTCAGTGGTGATTTATCCAGATTATTGAATTTAGAAGACGTTTTTCACGAGAACATGAGAGCATTACTACCGCATCGAAATATAAACTCATTTGATCGAGATAAAGAATTATTGTTACTCGGTGATTCTTTTGCTGGTGTAGAACTCCCATATCTTGAATACAGTTTCAAAAAAGGTAGCTGCATTCACCACAATTGGGGTGGCATCAATTTGAATGCTATTAAAGAACAACAAGCCGATATTGTTATTTTGCAAATGGTCGAGCGCGGCTTAGAATTTCCTCTTTCTGTAGACTCTGACAGAACAGGAACTTGTGGTAAGTCATTTTAAAATAACACGAGAAAATAAGTTAAACATACAAAACTTAGCCTATCATTCAACCAGTCTTCTTTTTATTGAAGCTGTCCCGCGACAAACAAGTTCAATAGGTCTAAATATCGACAGTGGTAACGGGTCAGGAAGAGGATATTTATAAGGCTCTGCGCTAACGTCTTTGACCCAATCTGGCTCAAAATAGGCTCTTTTTTTCTTACTTAAACTTGGTCGCCAACATTTTGGGGCACCCATATAGTAATGAGTGACTTGAGAGTGTCGTGTTAACTCAAGATTTTTTTGCTTTGAACCGCCATGTAAAACATTGGCAGACCAAATAACCGCCTGCCCTTTTTTTATCAAACCAAAATCTGGCTCAAAATTATGTTCTTCAATCAGTTTCTCAAGCTCTCCTAAGTACTGCGGATAACTCGCATAATCTCCTACTAAATCAAAATCATCATAATTCATTTCAGGCAACTTATGACTGCCAGGGTAATATATCAATGGCCCCTGATCAGGGCCTATATCTTCTAAAGCTACCCAGACACCACACATCAAGCCAAATGGTTCGCAGTTAAAATGAATATTATCCGCGTGCACTGCCTGTTGTGTGCCTTTGTAAAAATTCAAGGTTTGAAACGGTCGTGGCTCTTTGTGGTAGATCGCTTTTAAAGATTCGATTACTTGTTCGCATTGAGCAATAGCTAAAACATTCTGGCTAATATGCCAAGCATCTTGAACACGGTTTAAATCAGCATAGGGCACATGAATCGGGTGCTCTCGATCATCACCAAAAAAATGTTGCAGGTCTTCTCGTGCGCCGTTGAGTACTTCGTCACTCAAACCTGTATCAATAACAACGTAACCAGACTCGTCAAATTCTAATTTTAAGTTTTTTGCTACACCCATGAATAATTACTATATAACCCTAAATGTTTGGTTTAGGAGTATTATTATACTTTCATCATGGATATTTTGTTTCATGTTTAACGTAAAGAGTTACTCAGCCAGCTAAATTATTCTACTATTTTTAAAAGCATCTTAATTAGTGTTTTTTAAATTAAATGATATGCCGCTCATTTGATTTAGGTGGATGAGTTTACTTTTATGGTCGTCCCAATAGGATCATAAACAGGCTTCTTTCAGCCTTATGATTATTAGGTGTTTATTACTTAGTTTTTCAAAAAAAATAGTGAATAATAGAAGCTGGCTATTCTACAAAAACTGTCTCGGGGGAGAGATCTTTATTACGCCAACTCAAGCGCCCGATAATCTCTCGGTCGACTTGAAAATTTGAATTGACTTTTTTCATCTTTAAAGGCGGAGAACGCAGAAGAGAAACATCAAAAAAATGAATGTAATGGGGTATCAGAAGGCAGTCTCAATCTTATGTTCTTTTACTCTTTTTTCATCACCCAAGAATAGATAATATTATAAAAAATATTTTTTTACTGTAACTCATGAATCCACTAATACATCTAAATGTAACTTTTTTGCAATCCTCTTTATTCAGCTAACGAAGATATTAATCTTATTATAGTTTTTTGAACCTTCGGCATTTACGCCCCGTAGTACAACACGGTGATACCTACCTAACCAATTGGTGAATACACCCTAAGAGGCGTCATACCTTCTTAGGGTTAATCAGAAATTTAGACAAGCCTATATTGACAATATGGCCTGGCTATTTATTTTAGCTTTTAGAGGCAGGTTAGTATTTGAAGTGCCATTTCAGGTTATTCTCCACCACCACCCATACCACCACCCATACCACCACCCATACCACCACCCATACCACCACGACCTGGAGGGTTGATTAAGGCAGAGGTGATTTTATTTAGGTTTTCGGTTGTAATGGTAGTAATGTCATCGGTAGACGTTTCATAGGTATCTAATACAAGCGGAATACTACCAGAGGTATTAATTGAAAGGCCAATATCTCGTGATCGCCCGGCTTTTTGTAACACAACAGGGTTTCCTAGATCATACAAATTCTTAATTAACAAACCAAAATCATCGATCGTCCAATCGGCATCTGCTTTGATAAAGTAATCGACTACGGGGATATCAAATTCTTCAGTTAGATAGACGAATTCATCGGTTAGGCCAAATATTTTTAAGTCATGTTCGCTTAATGTTTGTTCAAATTTATTTTTCGCTTCTTCAATTTTGGCTGAAATTGCTTGTTCATTCTTAGCGATTTGTTCTGCAGAAGCGGGGAATACTTCGCTGAGTCCACTCGCAATTATTTTTGCTGATTGAGCAACATTAGAAGGGCTTAGCCAAAAGTATGGCGATACACTTTCTGACTGAATAGAGTTTACAGCTGTTATACCGGTTTGCTCGGATGACGTTGCATTGGCTGCATCGATGTTTATAACGGCACTATTTTTTTCTTTAGCGCTCGAAAACAACGGATCTTCGGGCCACAGGCTAGTCAGGCTAATAACCGCTTTGGCTCGCGAAAAAGTTGCGGCGGTGTCGTCTGACACTTGCGAAAACCACTCACTGTGTTCACTTAGAGCGAGTGCTTGTTCGGGCACATTGATAACTTCGATGGGTGTCTCGGCTAACAGTGCTTGGGTCAAACTATGCACGGGGCCAATTGAAGTCAGCACAATGGATTCGCTTTGGGCGAAAGCACTCGAATTTAAAATAGCAAACGTTGAGATGAGTATTGAAAAACTGAGGGCTATTTTTTTTATTATTATTATGAACATTAGATTTTAAGCTCCTTACTGGTAGTGTTTTTTTATAAATAAAATGGTTTAAGATTATGCATGACATATTTTTTTAGTCATACGCATATAAAATATTATTAGATAGTTTATCAGTAACCACTAATCGATATGAATTATACGTCAATCGCTAAATAAATTCATTTTCAGGCTTTAATTTCACCATTGCGCGGTGTAAATTTATATTAACTCATATCTTGATAATGCAAAACCGATGGCGTTTCACTAAAGAAATGATGCAATAACTCACGCCATTGTTGATACTCTTCTGACTCTCTAAGTCCTACCATATGATCTTCTGATTTTTGCCATTCCACTTGCAAAATATAGCGATTTTGATTTTCTATACAACGTTGTAAATGATGAGTGATGTAATCTGGCATCGAGCTGATGATTGTTTGAGCTTGTTCGAAAACCTGCTCAAATGGCGTTTCTTGCCCTTCGACAATATCAAAAATAGTGATTTCTAGAACTTGAGTTTGTTCATCACAATAAGCAAAGCGTTGTTTCTTCACTCCTTCTCTTTCGATGACTTCAAAAAACACCTCAAGTGGCCTTAACCAGAGTTTTTTGTCACCATAGAGTGCTCGATATATCACCATCAACTCTTGAGTTTCAGAGTCTTTGGCGCTATCAATTACTTGATAATAGTTGCCTTTAAAGTGCCGATATAAACCCTTTTTGAACGTCATAATGACTTAAGCAGCCCTCTATGCCACTTCGGCTTGATCGCCTTTTCTACTTAGCCATGATTTTCGAGCAGGCACCTGCTTTTTAGCCAATAACATATCCATCATTTTATTAGTGCCATCGCCCATACTAATGGTCATCTGCACTAAACGACGAGTATCTTCTCTCATGGTAGTTTCACGCAATTGGCTAGGATTCATTTCACCCAAACCTTTAAAGCGCTGGACATTAATTTTGGCATTGGCTTTTTCGGCTTTGATCTTTGCGATAATTTCGTCGTGCTCTTCATCGTCTAGTGCATAAAAAACTTGCTTGGCTTGATCAATTCGATACAGCGGCGGCATTGCCACATATAAGTGCCCTGCTTCGACTAAACTTCTGAAGTGCTTAACAAATAAGGCGCACAATAATGTCGCAATATGCAGCCCATCAGAGTCGGCATCGGCAAGAATACAGACCTTTCCGTAGCGCAGCCCTTCTAAGCTATCTGAGCCTGGATCAACGCCAATCGCCACTGAAATATCGTGCACCTCTTGTGAGGCAAGCACTTGGCCAGATTCAACTTCCCAGGTATTTAAAATTTTACCGCGCAGTGGCATGATTGCTTGAGTTTTACGATTTCGTGCTTGTTTCGCTGAACCGCCCGCTGAATCACCCTCAACCAAAAAAAGTTCAGTAATATCAATATCTTCACTGGAGCAATCTGCTAGTTTACCTGGCAATGCGGGACCGCTGGTGATCTTTTTACGGGTGATCTTTTTAGCCGTTTTAAGTCGGCTTTGGGCATTCTCAATCGCCACCATGGCAATGCGCTCACCGGCTTCTAAGTTTTGATTTAACCACAAAGCAAAAGCATCTTTTACCTTCGGCGAAATAAATTGTGTGACGTCACGCGAGGATAACTTTTCTTTGGTCTGACCTGAAAATTGTGGGTCTTTCATACGTACCGATAAAACGTACTGACATGGTGCCCAAACATCATCTGGCGATAACTTAACGCCTTTAGGCAATAAATTTCGAAAATCACAAAACTCACGTATTGCTTCAGTTAAACCTATTCGCAAACCATTTACATGGGTACCGCCTTGCACAGTTGGAATTAAGTTCACATAACTTTCGGTGATAGCATCAGCTGTTTCTGGTGCCCATACTACGATCCATTCAACTTCTTCGTCGTCGCTGCCTTCTTTACCTTGGAAGCCTTGTTCTGGTAATCGTTCATTGTCGCCGAGCGAACCCAATAAATAGTCTTTTAAACCATCTTCGTAATACCAGCTTTGATTGTTTTTAGGCTCTATTTCATCTTCAAAATTGATCTTTAAGCGTGGGCATAAAACCGCTTTTGCGCGTAGCAAGCGAGATAAGCGACGAGCACTCACTTTAGGTGAATCAAAAAATACTGGATCTGGCCAGAATCGGATCGTAGTACCCGTATTTCGCTGCCCTACGGTGCCAATTTCTTCTAAGTCTTGCACCTTGGTGCCATCCGCAAAGGACATGTTGAATTCTTTGCCTTCACGCTTCACCCACACTTCAACATTTTTTGATAAGGCATTTACTACTGAAATGCCGACACCATGTAAGCCACCAGAGAAACGATAATTCTTATTTGAGAACTTACCGCCAGAGTGTAGCCGCGTCATGATCACTTCGACACCCGGCACACCTTCTTCAGGATGTATGTCAACGGGCATACCACGACCGTCATCACTGACTTCAACAGAACCATCTTTGAAGAGAGTGACATCAATGGTTTTACAGTGGCCGATAATCGCTTCATCGACACTGTTATCAACGACCTCTTGTACTAAATGATTAGGTCGCTCGGTTGATGTGTACATGCCTGGGCGCTTGCGCACAGGTTCTAAACCAGTTAATACCTCAATTGCGGAAGAATCGTAATCAGACGCCATAGGGAAAGTTTTGATATTTATTAGATTA
>JALZWI010000044.1 GCA_023299895.1 Arenicella sp.
AAAAACGATCATCGAGTGTCGAGCAAGTTAAGGCTAAAACTCTATTATCGATCACCATACGCTTGGCAGCATTGTTATGATTTTTTACGAAAGCGGGTAATTTCAAATTTAGAATGGTCAGAGCTAGGAAGTTATAGCCGCACGTTTCGTTATCGCGACAGTAAGGGATATTTTACAATCAAAAATATTGCTGCCAAAGATTATTTGTTGCTGAGCATTGATCTCGATGATTATCGACATCTCAATGCAATCGTTAATCGTATTCGAGTGTTATTTGATGTTGATACAGCGATTGCACAAATTGATCAACAGTTAAGATCGCAGTTGCCAAGCGATTTTAATTATTTAGTTGGCCTGAGAGTGCCCGGGATCTGGAACAGTTTTGAGGCTGGTATTCGTGCTATTTTGGGGCAACAAGTTACGGTGACGCAAGCTCAAAATCTAGTCACTTCAATGGTTGATAATCTCGGTGATGATTTAATTATTAAAGATCAAACAATACGTAAACTATTCCCTGAGCCTAGCCAGATATGTAACCAATCGTTGGACTTCTTGCGAATGCCACAAGCTCGTAAAGATACCATTCGTCGTTTTGCCACGTACTTTGCAACGGCACAAGAACCGGATAATATTGATGACTGGTTAACCCTCAAAGGTATTGGTCCGTGGACGGTTAATTACGTCAAAATGCGTGCAAGTAAAGATCCTGATGTTTGGTTAGCTGGTGATGCTGGCATTAATAATGCATTAAAAGGTTTCAATGGTGATCTTGAAATAGAAAATACCAAACCTTGGCGTAGTTATTTAACTATGCAATTATGGAATCAACTTAACTAATCTCATTATGCAAAAAAACACCTTTATTGATTATCTCAACAGTCCGATTGGTGCTATGGAAATTACCGCAAACGATTATGCGGTGCTATCAATTCATTTTGTTGAGAATATACAAATAATTAAGAGTAATGCTTTAACCGAATTAGCTAAGAATCAATTGTTACAATATTTTTCTGGTACTTTAGACGTTTTTGATTTGCCGTTGAAGTCAAGCGGAACTGAATTTCAGCAAACGGTTTGGCAGGCGCTCACAACCATAAATTATGGACAGACTGGCTCTTATGCAGATATTGCAACGTTGATTAATAAGCCAAAAGCGGTTCGAGCGGTAGGTGCAGCGAATGGCAAAAATCCAATGACAATAGTAGTACCTTGTCATCGTGTCATCGGCAGCGATGGTTCATTGACAGGCTATGCTTATGGTGTTGAGCGTAAAGCTTGGTTATTAAATCATGAAGCAAACACTTTGTTTTAGATATGTGCAGCAATTTTCTTGACTACTATTTCTATTAGCTTGACACAAGTATTCATGCGATGAATGTTAAAGTACTAGATCATCAGTAAAACTTGTCACATAATAAATGACATACAAACTGTTTAATATAATAATAAATTGTTTTTACAGTTCCATTAATCAATAGTCCCAATATAAAGAGGTCAAGCGATATGTTTAAAGGAAGCGCTATTTCTGTTCAAATGCTAGATGACGGTATTGCTGAACTTAATTTTGACTTGCAAGGTGAGTCAATTAATAAATTTAACACCTTAACAGTAAATGAATTAGAGGAGGCCATAGGCCTATTGGAGAAATCCAAAGATGTTAAAGGTGTTCTACTAACCAGCAATAAAGGCGTTTTCTTAGTCGGCGCTGATATAAATGAGTTTGTGCCACTGTTTGGCAAAAATGCCAGTGGCGCCGCCAGTCATTTGAACAAAAATATTGATAATTTTAATCGCCTAGAAGACTTAAATGTTCCGACCGTGATTGCTATTAATGGTTTTGCGATGGGTGGTGGTTTGGAGTTAGCGCTTGCCTGTGATTACCGAATTATGAGTACGGCAGCGAAGATTGGTTTACCAGAAACAAAGTTGGGCATAATCCCAGGTTGGGGTGGTACCGTGCGTTTACCAAGAATCGCTGGCGCAGATACTGCGATTGAGTGGATCGCATCGGGTGGTGAACAAAGACCAGATGTGGCATTAAAATCAGGTGTTGTTGACGGCGTTACAGAGCCTGATCAATTACGTACTGCTGCACTATCAGTTTTGCAAGATTGTATTGACGGTAAAATGGATTATCAAGTAAGACGTTCTCAAAAAACAGGCCCACTGCAGTTAAACCAGACCGAAGCTACGATGGCTTTTGAAGTTTCTAAAGCATTTGTTGCCGGTAAAGCAGGGCCAAATTACCCAGCGCCAATCGTGGCGATTGAATGCATGCAGCAAGCAGCGAGCATGAGTCGTGCAGAAGCTTTAGAAGTTGAAGCAGCAGGGTTTAGCAAAGTTGCGGCTAGCGATGTTGCCGTGTCTTTGGTGGGATTATTTTTGAGTGATCAATTGATTGCTAAAAAAGCTAAGGCTTGGGAACGCAAAGCAGATAAAAAAATTGAGCGTGCAGCTGTCTTAGGTGCAGGAATTATGGGTGGCGGTATTGCTTATCAATCAGCTTATAAAGGCACGCCGATTAAAATGAAAGATATTGACCAAGCGGGACTTGATCTCGGTTTGAATGAGGCGAATAAATTACTCAGCAAACGAGTTAACCGTGGAAGAATGAAGGTTGAAGAAATGGGTAAGGTCTTAGCGAGTATTGACCCAACCTTGTCTTATGATAATTTTGATAGTCTCGATATTGTGGTTGAAGCGGTGGTAGAGAACCCTAAAGTCAAACATATGGTGCTTGCTGAGGTTGAGAAAACGGTTAATGACGATGCAGTTCTTGCTTCCAATACGTCGACTATCTCAATTAATTATTTAGCGGAAGCATTAGAGAGGCCTGAAAATTTTTGCGGAATGCACTTTTTTAATCCAGTACACGCCATGCCCTTGGTCGAAGTGATTCGTGGCGATAAAACGTCCGACACCGCAGTCGCCCGAACTGTTGCCTACGCCAACGCCATGGGTAAAAAAGCCATCGTGATCAATGATTGTCCAGGCTTTCTAGTTAACCGTGTGTTGTTTCCATATTTTGCAGGGTTCGCGGGTTTGCTTAGAGATGGTGCAGACTTTCAGCAAGTCGATAAAGTGATGGAACGTTGGGGTTGGCCAATGGGTCCAGCCTACTTGATGGATGTGGTCGGAATTGATACCGGCTCTCATGCCGAAGCAGTGATGGCCGAAGGTTTCCCAGACCGTATGGCAAAAACCTATAAAACCGCTGGCGATGTGATGTATGAAAATGAACGATATGGTCAAAAGAATGGCAAAGGCTTTTACGTATACGAAATAGACAAGCGCGGCAAGCCAAAAAAGGTTGTGTCAGCTGAAGTCTATGACTTAATTGCACCCGTAACAGAGCCCATTAAAGAATTTGATAAAGACGAAATCATCACCCGCATGATGCTGCCTATGGCTACCGAGTTAGCACGCTGCTTAGAAGAAGGTATTGTGGACTCGGTTGCTGAAGCGGATATGGCATTGGTCTATGGTGTTGGTTTTCCACCATTTCGTGGTGGTGTGTTTCGCTGGATCGACAGCATTGGTATCGAGAATTTTGTCGCTTTGTGTGATCAATACAAACACCTAGGTAAGCTCTACGAAGCTACTGACATTCAACGCGAAATGGCTGCCAATGGCAGTAAGTATTACGCTTAACGAACAAATTATAGGAACCAGATATGAGTAATAATACCGTTAGCCCAAGAGATGCTGTCATTGTTGATTTTGCACGTACTGCGATGGGGCGTTCCAAAGAGGGGTGCTTTCGTCACACCCGTGCCGATGAACTGAGCGCTAAAGTAATGAAAGGCTTGTTAGTTCGCAATAGTGCTGTAGACCCGACTACGATTGATGATGTGATCTGGGGTTGTGTTATGCAGCGCGACGAGCAAGGATTTAATCTGGCTCGCTTTGCTTCTCTACTTGCAGATTTACCCCATAGTGTACCAGCACAGACTGTAAATCGCTTATGCGGTTCATCCATGTCTGCGATGCATATTGCAGCCGCTAATATTAAAGCAGGTCTTGGTGATGTCTATCTAGTCGGTGGTGTTGAACATATGGGGCATATTAATATGAATGAAGGTGTTAACCCTAACCCAGAATTGGGTCTACATGTCGCTAAAGCGGCTGGTAGCATGGGTATGACCGCCGAATTTTTAGCCCAGATGCATGGAATTAAGCGCGAAGACATGGATCATTTTGCTGAACGCTCTCATCGACTTGCCGCTAAAGCACGCGAAGAAGGTAAATTTTCTAACGAAATTATTCCGGTATTAGGTCATGATGAAAATGGCACACCATTTATGGTTGAACACGATGAAACTATTCGAGCAGATACCACTGTCGAAGCCTTAGCAAAATTACGCCCTGTGTTTAACCCTAAAGGCGGCACCGTTACGGCCGGCACATCATCGCAAATCACCGATGGCGCTTCAGGCATGTTAATCATGTCCGCTGAACGAGCTGAGAGTTTGGGCTTGCAAGCTAAAGCTAAAATAACTGCCATGACATTGGCTGGTGTTGACCCTTCAATAATGGGTTACGGTCCAGTGCCATCAACTAACAAAGCCCTCAAGCAGCTCGGTATGACAATGACGGATATAGATTACGTTGAATTGAATGAAGCCTTTGCTGCACAATCATTACCCGTTCTCAAAGATCTTGAACTGTTGGATAGTATGGATGATAAAGTCAATGTACATGGCGGAGCCATTGCTCTTGGTCACCCGTTTGGTTGTTCAGGCACGCGTATTTCTGGCTCGCTCCTCACAGTCATGCAGCAACGTGATATGAATGTTGGCATCTCAACCATGTGTATTGGTTTAGGGCAGGGCATTACAACTGTTATGGAGCGTTTGAATTAGTTGAGTAATTTCGCGATAGTTGTTTAATAGGAAAACTAAGCAAGTATCCGATGATTCTTAAAAAAGTAGCCGCGCTGGTGTCAGCGTTGCTACTTTTTTAAAACTTATCTGCACAAGATGAAAGGACTTTGATCTTCTCATGCTGCCTGTGCTCATTGCCGTGAGCCTACTAGACTCTGTTGAAACGGCATCTGAACCTGACGTAACTGCTAGTTCAAATCAAGTTCAGAGTAATACGGATTGTAAATTTAATGTGGTTGCAGTTATTTAAACCGTTGGTCTGATTAATTTGATTATCGATTATGGTAATGTTTAGCAGCTAATATTAAATCAGGATTATGTGATGCCGCCTTTAACCACGTTTGATAAAACTATTATTGTACTCGCGTTAGTTAATTTGATAACTATTCGAATCTGACCACAATAAATAATAATTGGTTAAAAGATGCTACTTGCGATGGCACTGCTGATGGCGATCCGTTGTTAGGCATGTTAAGCAATAATGGTGGCTTTACTGAAACGTATGAACCGCAACGTAGTTCAGGTTTGATTTGTAATGCTAAGCTAGCGAACTGCTCGAGCACAGATCAGCTTGGTGAACTCCGAAATGTTGGCAGTGGTGGCGATGACGAATTGTTCTTCTCTATTAAGGCAACTAAAGGTAACGTGATTGTAATTAGTTTTGGTGGTAATGCCAGTAGTGGTCAATGTGATATCGGCTCAGTTGAAACTTCAGACCCTGCTTAACTAAATTTTTGTTTTAGTTCTTTAGAGCATTGTTGAATTAACGACGACCAATCACCGGACTTCTTTTGTCGCAGAATCTGTGTATTCGGATACCAAGTGCTTTGTTTCTCGTCCATCAACCAACGCCAATCAGCGTGCGGTGAGAGTAACACGATTGACGGAATGTTCAGAGCGCCAGATAAATGCACCACTGAAGTACACACACTGACAACCAGGTCCATTTGTTGAATCAATGCGCCAGTATGCGAATAGCTTACTAGTTCAGTGTCTAGATTTGTAACATTGTGGTCCGCTAGAATTTTCTTATTATTTTCTGAAATAGGCAGCTGCAGACTGTAGAAATCATAGTTATCGTCATCAACTAATTTCATCATTTCTTTGATAGGACAAGAACGGTGATGATTGATTTGCTGAGTTGGGCTACCTGCCCAGACGAGTCCGATCTTAGGTTTACCATTGTCAGCTAATTCAGGCACAACAACTTGTTTTGCAATAGATAAATAAGGTGTTTGCTTAGGTAAATTATTTAGGTTTATATTGAGGATGCCGGCAATGGTCATGATAGGGCAATAAGTATCAAATAGATCTGCGGGTAAATTCCCAGGTAGTCGAACTTCGTCCACGCAGTCCATTTCTTTAAAGAGTAGACGTAAGGGTTCGGTGCAGACAATAATTAATTTTTTACAACGCTCCCTGACTTGCGGTAAAAAACGCGCAAACTGAATTGCATCACCATTGCCTTGCTCTGTATGAATTAATAAAACTTTATCTGCAATGTCTTCACCTGCCCATTGTGGTTGAGGACAGTTGAACGGTTGAAAGGTCGGCATCTTCCAACGCCATTCATATTCTGGCCAGCCTTGTTCGCATGCGCCTTGTTTAAGCAGCACACAGCCTCGATTAAAGTGCGCAGTTGCGTATTTTTGGTCTGCGGCAATTGCAGCTTCATAGGATTGTATTGCTTGGTCAAACTTTAGTTGGCCAGCGTAAGCATGGCCTAGGCTGTTATGCGCTTGGGCGTGGTTGCTTTGCAACGCGACAGTTTTGCTTAGATAGTCAATTGCCTCATCCCATTGTTCTGTATCCGAAAGAGCGACTCCAATATGGTAAAGAATATTAATGTTATCGGGCTCGTCTTTGAGAATTTCTTGGTAAGCGCCAATAGCATCATTGAATTCTTTGCGTTGATGCAGTTGGATCGCTTTTTCGACTCGAACTTGTTTCGGGTCAGGTGGTGTAAAATCTTTAATCGCAGAATCCGGAATTGAATACGATGTGCGTAATAACGGGTCATTCAAATCTAGTAGAGCTGGGTACTTCCAAGGGACTAACTGTACAGAAAATATTTCTTGTACGCCTTCAGAGAATTCAATAAAGCCAACCGTTTGACCTGACTCTATGTCGACGATCCACACACCACATTTTCGATCTTGCTCGCGTTCAGTTAATGGTAGACCAGCGAAAACTGCTGTTTCACGAACTTCTGATAACCCAATAAGGGCATAGCGTTCTACAAAATCGATACCACGACAAAAGCCAGGGACTTCAGCGACTACTGTTTTTTCACCAGTTTTTTCATCGACAGTAATCAGTTGCCCTGCACCCGATTCCAGTACCCACAGTTTATCTCGATACCAGCGTGGAGAGTGTGGCATGGATAAGCCATCGATGATCATTTCATTGTTCTCAATGTCCATGATCATGCCGCCGAAGGCTTTATTTTCACGCCAGCCGCCAGTGGTATCGGTTGTGCCAAGGGCACTCACATATTTCGGCTTGCCATCGCGCATCGCAAGGCCGTTCAAATGACAGCGATCAGTCAAATCATAGCCAGAGATGAATGGTGGGCGCCAGCGCGGCACAATACTGTGATTAATGTCCATGGTACACAAGCATGACATTTTGGTGTTAACGATCCAGAGTTCGTTGTCTGATGCAAAGCCCATTTCATGAATATCAATGTCACCAGTTACGTGAGTACGACGTGGCAAAAAAGCAGCATCATGGGTGTTGATCGGTTCTACCTTAGGGCCGACGTTGCCCATATTAAAATAGTCAATCACATTAAAACCTGAGCCTACTGTTAAGCGACCATCTTTAAAAGCAACCCCCATTGGTTTTGGTAAACTGACAAAATGGGTATTCAGAGAATTTTCTTGGGCACGCAGCAAAATCAATTTGCCAGCTTGGTAGGTCGAAACCACTAAACTCGCATTCGCTTGTTTTAGCAATTCAGGGAAAGTGGTAGTATGCTGGCTGCTGAGTAATTCTGACACAATAAGACCTTAATTTTTGTTTGCGTAAGATTATAGCCTTTAAATTAGTCAATAGTGGGCTTGGTATTGTAGAAATTCTATGTGTCTCACCTAGTTCATTAACGTCAGTTATGGTGCGCTCTAGTTTATATCGTCTCTACCATTGATTATAATATTGAGCAAGAAAATGGATAAAATGCTATTTAGAACTGTATCGTTTCAGACGTTAGCTTTGACGGGAGTAATTTTGGCTCCATCACTATAATGTTCGGTAAAACCCCTGCCGTATTAGTGTTCTACATTGGCGTGTCGTCTGCGCTACTTAATCCTGCGGTGACTTTTGCGCCAGTATTCCTCGGCGGTATGGTTGGCGCATCCGATTTTTCGATCAACTCAGCCGTAATGATCCTATCGTTGGAGTTAATCGCGACAGCTCTCGCTTTTTTACCGGCACTTTGGTGGGTTGCCAGAATATCTTGGCAGAGGGTAACTGCGATAGCTTTGGTGTTAGTTACCTTTGGGAACTTTTTCAGTAGTTTCTGCGAGACTACCTCTAGTTTGATGTTACTTAGAATATTCACGGGTGTGTTTGAAGGTACTTTACTGATTGTCTATCTTTTGGTTCTCGCACAGGCAAACAAAATCGAACGAATGTTTGGTGGTAAGTTGGGGATACAGATGCTGACTGAAGTAATGGGTTTCGTGATTTTTTCTTACATTATTAGTCTATGGGGTATGTCGGTTGTTTATATTTGTTTGGCGTTGATAACAGGGTTGTTAGTGTTTGGAGTAAGACTGATACCAAACCAAATTCAGCAAAAAATTGTTGTTGCCGATGATATTAGAAAAATCAGATTTTCAGGTTTTATCTGTTTGTTGTTGTTATTTTTTTTTGCTGCGGGAATCAATACAGTATGGACATATCTAGAACGCATCGGAGCGACGAATGGATTGGCAATTGATGCTGTTGGTCTTATTTTAGCTGCAGCCGTTTTTGTTGCAATCATAAGCAGCTTATTATGCTCGGCTATTGGGGTTCGATTTGGCCGCTTGACACCTCTGTTTTTTGCTTTATTCACAGGTGTTTTAGGGTGTTTGTTTTTATTAAATGGACCAAGCTTAAGCTATTTTTTGATCGGAGTTTTTATGATCGCCATTGCAAGAGTAGTCCCCTTACCTTACTTATTTGGTTGCCTTGCGGTGTTAGATCGAGATAAAAGGTTGACCATTTTCAGTCATGTTGTTTTGTCCTTAGGCATGGCTACAGGCCCCTGGTTGATCGTTCTGACTACAGCAAAGATCGATTATGATCAAATTCTTTGGATTGGTGTTTTATTATTAAGCTCAACTTTGTTGCTGGCGTTTAAGTTAACTGCTGTTGTTGCTAAGCTTGAGTCGGCTAATTAGCTAACTATTTCTTAACTGTATTGCTGTCTGGTTTTAAATCTATAAAGTTTCTGCCACGGACTTTATCGGTGGCATAAGCGTCGTGAACGGCCATTTTGATAACATCAATAATGGCATTAACGGCGGGCGAGTGTGTACGCCGTAGCGAGGAAATGAGAAACATTTTTCGTTCTATCACAGGGTTTACAATCTTACGTGCAGAAATGAGATTGCTATTGACATAATCATGGATTAAATCCCAAGGTGAGATGGTATTGGCAAGACCGTCGATGACAATTTTTAAACTCGCATGTGCTGATTGAAAGTCATTACTAAACTCAAATTCAAAATTATTATCGGCAGCGTATTTTTCTAAAGTTTTGCGCATTGAGTGTTTGCCAGGGCTGCAAACAATTGGGAGTCTCGATAGCTCTTTGCTAGCGATGGTGGCGTTACTATCCAATTTTGGATCGTAGACACTTACAAAATAAAGATGTTCAATAAACAAGGCTTCCACTTTTTGGTCCATCTTTTCAATGCAATCGTAATTAATCATAATATCGATTAAGTTCTGTTCGTACAGGCGTTCAAGGACCGTCGTATTACCTTCTTCAATTTCTAATTGAACGCCGGGCAATTTTTTACTGATGATTCTATATAAAGGCGCAGCCAAAGCATTGTTCGTTCCATAAGGAATACCAAGCCGTACTGTACCAGTCGGGCTTTCATGGGTACTTAAAAGAGCCGTTTGTAGGTCATCTATCTGACGCAAAATTGAGTGCGCGACTTTTAGAAACAGTTCACCTGCATAGGTCATTTGAACCCCTCTGCGATCCTTTATTAAGAGTTTAGTACCTAGACTATGCTCTAGATTTTTCATGCTCATACTCATTGCAGGGTGAGTGATATGTACGTCTTCGCTTGCTTTGCGTAAATTACCGGCTTCTACTGCAGCGACAAAATGTCTTAATTGTCTGATTTCCATTATTTTTTGGTTTAGTGACGAACATTTTCATGTATTAAGTAATTCTTAATAATACCAGAATCAATAATAGATTTTATTAATATAAAGAGAGGTATGTGATTATACTAAGTTGGGCTTGGTGTGCATTTTGAGCGTTGCAGTATTTGGTGTGAGCTATCACAATATTTAGATTTCAGATACGCAAAAAAAAACTGAGATGGGTGTTGCGGAGCCGCTAACAAATATACCAGTTGATGCTTCATTGCTTTTCTTTTAGCTTAAGGTCAAATTTGAAGTGTTACTGCTGCTGTAAATTAATCACATAGGCGGTTAATAATTTCAACTGTGTTTCGTCCAATATGTCTGCATGAGCAGGACATTGTCCTTGTGCACCACGTGCAATTGAAAGGCGAATATTCATCATTGACCCACCGTGCTGCCAATAGTCATCGCTTAGATTAGGCGCACCTGGAATTAACCCTTTACCATCTTCGCCGTGACAGATAACGCAGTGTTTTTTATAGAGACCTTCGCCATACTCAGCCAATGTATTACGTTTTGATGGGTCAGACAAAGATTGAATATAAGCGACGACCTGACCTTGGTCGACCTCACCTAAGACTCGACTAAAAGCCTCCATAACACCATGACGACCTTGCGCAATGCTAGTGTATATATCTTGTTCTGAACCGCCCCAACTCCAGACTCCATTGGTTAGATCGGGCACACCTTTTTTGCCAGCGCCATCAGCGCCATGGCAGCTAGCGCAATGTTGAATAAACAGTGATTGACCAGCGTCGAATGTGATCGCCATTGTTTTTAATTCACTGACAGACTTGCCTTGCGCAGCCTGTAATGCTGAGCTCATTTGTGCGGGACTTATCGTGGGTTGAAAATTTGTGATTTCGTTATCCGATCCACCGCACGCGACAAGAGAGAATAGAATAAAGGTAAATAGTAATTTTATGTTCAATGCGGACATTCTTATAGCTAGAGTAAAATATAGTTCGATATGTTCTCATAAATTTATATTGATTTCATAATAAAACACTCTTATTTATGAATAACGTTAAGTTTGAACTCTTTTGTTTTATAGTGGTTAACTTAATTGAACTTTATACATTGCTGTTTTAAGTTGAGAAGCATGTTGTTTGATCTAGATCAAGTAAGTGTGTGGTAAAAACGTTAAATTATGTTTGCATTGTGGAGAATTAAGTCGTGACGCGGCATAGGATTTCTGTTATTTTTCGAGCACGTTATAATGAACTTTTTATAACCCTATATAAATTATAATAAAACGAGGATACTGGAGAATTATGGGCATTATTACTTGGTTAGAATCATCATTTATGGCGGTGTGGGTAGGTGAATCGCTGTGGGGTTATCCGATCTCATTAGCTGCACATTCAGTCGGTATGGCCATAATGGTCGGTATTGTGGCTATGGTGGACCTCAGAGTTGCGGGGTTTTTTCCATCACTGTCTTTAACTAGCATGCGAACTGCAATCAAGGTTGCTTGGTGGGGTTTCCTTATTAATGTAGTATCAGGCTTTGCCCTGTACACCTCACAAGCGTCGTACTTTACAACGCATAAAGCATTCATTGTTAAAATCATTGCAATAGTTTTGGCTGCGATCAACGCTTACATACTGCAAAAAATGTTGGCAAAAAATAGTGTGAATTGGGATGCTGGCGAAGCAATTCCTACTAAAGCCAAACAGTTGGCAATTTTTTCATTATTGCTCTGGACGATAGCTGTTATCGCTGGGCGCCTAATAGCTTACGTGTGAGGATATAGATATGTTAAATTCAATTATTGGGTGGTTAAACTCTACTGCAATTAATAACGCGATACAAAGTACTTCATGGGCCTGGCCAACAATGGAGGCTATTCATTTTATCGGTTTAATATTACTGCTTGGCGGATTGTTGATCATTGATCTCGCACTGATTGGTGTTATTAAAGGTATGTCACCACAAAAAAGTCACAGCTTATTAAAAATAGTCATTTTTGGGTTTGCTCTTAACCTTATTACTGGCGTGTTATTTATTTTTGGTGATTCAGGTCGCTATTTTATTAATATCAGCTTCCAGCTAAAAATGTTGTTTATGTTGCTAGCTGGCCTGAATGCACTTTGGTACACACTTAAAATTCAACCGAAAGTACTTGAAGTCACTGACTTTACTCCGACAGCGGCTACTCGCCTTGCCGGCATATTGTCATTAACATTTTGGTTTTTGGTATTAGCTTTAGGAAGACTTATTCCTTATCTTGGTACGGGCTAAAATAACGAGATTACGAAAAGTAAAATAGAAACGGCGGCCATAGGTCGCCGTTTTTATTTGTTTTAGGCATAGTTGATAGTCGGCTAAGGACAGTTAATCATTTACCGCTGACTGTTTGCAGATGACTTGCAGACAATGGCGTAGTAAATTTGGATACCGTATAACAAAGAGCAACAGACACAATGCCACCAATAGTTGCGGCTGAGTAAGGGCTTTTGGCATAAAACCCATACCACTCTCCTGAGCCTTCCATCCAAGTGCCAGTAAAAAAGGCTTGTTCTAGCCATGTGCCAGAAATGACTTCGCCATGAATGATCAAAAAGGTAATCACTCCTCCCCAAAAGCCAGCGACCGCTGCGGGTCTGGTAACTCCGTTCCACAGTGAGCCAAATACCAATGGGCCCATTAAGGCTGCTGTGAAGCCTCCAACACCAGCCCAAATCAACAGTGTGACATTCATATCCATAATCGACCAGCCAAGGATAATTGCACCGATTAACGTTAGTACTGTCACCACGCGACTAATATTAAGTACGTTTTTATCAAGTTGCTCTTCAGTATGATTGGCATGAATGCGAGGTGCGATACTGCGCCGGTAAATATCATTGGCAAAGACTTGTGAGGTTGAGATTAATAAGCCGTCTGCGGTCGACATAATAGCCGCTAGCACACCAACGCCAAGTAGTGCAGCCAACCAAGCAGGGAAGAGCTCGATAAACAATGCCGGAAGAGCTGTATTGGCACCACCATTGAGCAAGCCATCACCCAATACTGCACGGGCAATTGCGCCGCCTAACGCCATACACGGCAATATCATGCCAAAGATAAAAGCAAAAATTAAAAACCGAGTTCGGCTTTTTTCGTCTTTAAGCGCCCACAATTTATTGCCTATATGCGGCAGTAAACCAAGTGGAATATGGGCAATTACCAGAGAGATATA
>JALZWI010000045.1 GCA_023299895.1 Arenicella sp.
AGCCGACACTAAATTTAACTACATAGAATCACTTCGTGCCTTTAAAACATTATTAGGTCAATACCCCGACACTGATTTGGAATTTAATGCTAGTTTACCTGACCTAAATACACCTATCCCCGCAGGGCTTCCGGCCGAACTGTTGACACGAAGACCCGATATCAAGGCTAGCCAACTGCAATACTTGGCAAACATAGCCAGCGCTAAAGCCGCTTATCGTGACCGCTTCCCGACCATCTCTTTCAACGGCAGCATTAGTGATTCACGCGACAGCTTTAATGAACTGTTTGAAGACAACAGCTTGGTCTTACGTTTGCTAACTGGAGTTACCCAGCCAATTTTTCAAGCTGGCCAATTACGATCTCGTCAGCAACAAGCGCTTTATCAGGCAGAATCAGCTTATGCATCTTTAGTTAGAACGACATTAACCGCATTTGAAGAAGTGGAAAATGCGCTTTCAAGAGAAACCACGCTGACTGAACAACGTAATGCTTTACAAGAAGCAGTTGGGTTTGCCGAAAATGGCCTTGAGCTAGCGATAGACCGATATACCTCTGGTCTTGAAGATTACACCACGGTTTTAGAATCACAACGTCGTTTGTTTGATTCAAAACGCAATGAAATAAATATACGTAATGCTATTTTACAAAACAGGATTGGAACCCACCTTGCATTAGGTGGTGACTTTAGTAACGAAGAACGAATCACTGAAGACAATTTGCCGAGCATATATGAACAGCCTGAGCCTGAACTAGACGAACCTAATATTAAATCTGAACTCGAGCAAGAAAACAACCAAACTGTACCTGCGTTATAAACACTGCGTACCGGTTAATGGGAAGCCATGAATAGCGAACAAGAACTTCATTTTAATCAACAGAGCAAGCAACCAAGTGTTGTCTCACGAATATTGCGAGTATTCCCTCGCAAACTAAGAATTGTTCTAACTATCATTTTCATTGCTGTTAGCATCATCACATTACTCAGTGTATTCAAACCTGAAGCAGCCAAGGTTGCGATACCAGAAACGATAGTGCGGGTTGATACGATAACCGCTGAGCGTGGTGACTATCCAATTGTTGTCAATGTTAATGGTACGATCGAGGCAGAAACTAGAGGGAATTTAGTTGCTCAAGTAAGTGGTGAAATTGTCAGTGTGGCAGAAAATTTCACCACCGGTGGTACTTTTGCTAAAGGCGACACTCTAATCCAAATCGATCAGCGTGATTTTCAAGCCAATTTAAGTCAAGCCAGTGCAACTTTGTCGCAAGCCGATTCAGCGTATCGACAAGAATTGGCAACCGCCAAGCAAGCTGAAGAAGATTGGCAACGTCTTGGTAATACTGAGCCTGCTCCAGACCTTGTTATGCGCAAGCCTCAATTAGCCGCGTCTAAAGCACAACTTGATTCTGCTAGAGCCGCGCACGAAACGGCCAAATTAAACTTAACGCGTACCACTATCACAGCGCCATATGATGGTCGCGTCATGCAACGCCAAGCAGTTCTTGGCCAGTTTGTTACGACGGCCACTCCAGTCGCCGAAGTTTTTTCCATTGATCGCCTTGAAATACGGCTCCCTATCAGTCAGCAGGAATACAATCAACTTGGCCTTAATGACTTCTCGCTGACAGATAAATCGAGCAATAATTTTAATGTCTTGATTAGCTGCCTAATCGGAACCCATGAATACTTTTGGAATGCATCGATAGTCCGTACCGACAGCGCATTTGATGTCAACACACGTCAGATAGATGTGGTTGCTGAAGTGGAAAATCCGTTCAGTAAAGAATTAGATCAACCGGCCTTAAAAGTAGGACAGTTTGTTAGTGCACGCATTGAAGGGCAAACCATAGATAATGTCTATGTCATTCCTAATAAAAGTGTGCGCGAAGGCAGCTATATTTATGCGGTTAGGGATGGCAAGTTAGCCAAGCTTTATATCACCATCCTTTGGCAAGACGATCAAAACGTATTAATTTCAGATGGCATTAACGAAGGTGAACTTATTGTAACCACGTCGCTAAACAGCACCTTGACTGGCGCAAAAGTAAAACTGACTGGTGAAGAAGATAAGGCAAATACTAGTCAAGATGAATCTGGTAGCGAATAAAATATCATGATCGAGTGGTTTGCACGCAATCCAGTCGCAGCAAACTTGTTGATGTTCACCATCATCATTGCCGGTCTATCGTCTTCTCGCAATATTCCACTTGAAGTATTTCCGAGCTTTGAAAGTGAAAGTGTCGGCATCAGCACGATTTTTCGCGGTGCCACTCCGCAATCGGTTGAAGATGGTATTTCAAATAGAATTGAAGAAGCCATTTATGACATTGAAGGGATTGAACAAGTAACTTCTCGCTCGTCTGAAGGAGTTTCTACTGTCATCGCCGAGGTAGCAGATGGTTACGAGAAAAGAGAAATTCTCAATGACATAAAACTAAGAGTGGATGCACTGAACACTCTACCCAACAACGCTGAAAATCCAGTTGTCTCGCTAATCGAAAGTAACGACGCAGTTATAACTGTTGCCGTTTTGGGTGACGTAGATCAAAAAACTTTACGCATAGCTGCTGAGCAAGTTCGCAATGACTTATTGAATAAATCTGAAATTACATTAGTAGATTTAGTCGGTGTAACTGACCATGAAATAAGCATTGAAATTACCCCCCTAACCTTAGATAACTACAACTTAACTCTCGCGATGGTATCGCAAGCAGTGCAGTTTGGCTCGGCAGACATCTCTGCTGGCAATGTGCAAACACGTGACGGTGATATTTTAATACGTGCAGATGGCCAAGCCTATAGCAGTAATGAATTCGCTCGTATTCCAGTGATTTCACAATCAGGTTCTGACCCGGTTCTGTTGGGTGATATTGCCGAAATCGAAGATGGTTTTGAAGAGCAGCCGCTGATCACTCGTTTTAATGGCAAACCAGCCGTTCTGATGGAAGTGACTCGAACTGGCGCACAATCATCGATTCAAATAGCCAATATTATCAAAACGTATATTGAGCAAAAAAACATCACCAATGCCAATGGTATTGAACTCGCTTATTACAATGACGATTCGAAAATTGTTAAGAACCGTCTAACAACTCTGATTAATAGTGGCATTCAAGGCGGTATTTTAGTACTGCTGATTTTGTCATTATTTTTACGACCAGCCGTTGCGTTTTGGGTTTTTCTAGGGATTCCAGTCAGTTTCATGGGTGCGTTTATTGTCATGCCGTTCTTCGGTGGCACCTTTAACATAATGTCCCTGTTTGCCTTTATTGTGGTACTCGGCATCGTGGTCGATGATGCCATTGTCACGGGCGAAAACATTTATCGAAAAATGCGTGATGGCATGGAACCACTCAAAGCATCGATTGTCGGCACTAAAGAAATTGCTATCCCGGTTACCTTTGGTATTTTGACAACGATCGTCGCTTTTTTACCACTATTGAATTTAGGATCAAATCGTATCGGCTATTTTGCTGCACAAATTCCCTTAGTCGTTATACCGGTGCTAATTTTTTCTTTGA
>JALZWI010000046.1 GCA_023299895.1 Arenicella sp.
TTCAAGGCTTTATGGATGACAAAGACGTGCAACTTATTGGCTGTGAGGCAGGTGGTTTTGGCCCTGGCAAAGGCAACCATGCCGCGCGCTTGGCCTACAAAGATGCCAGCGTTGGTGTAGCGCAAGGTATGAAGACTTATTTCCTCCAAAACGACGACGGCAACATGCTCGAAACTCACTCGGTTGCCGCCGGTCTAGACTACATTGGCGTGAACCCGGTACTCGTGCATTTATGGGAACAAGACCGCGTGCGCTTTGAAGCCGTGACTGACTCACAAGTGACGGAGGCATTAAAAACCGCCATGCGCACCGAAGGCGTCATTCCAGCGTTAGAAAGCGCGCACGGATTTGCGCAAGCTATTTTAGAAGCGGAGCAAATGTCAAAAGATGATGTGGTGTTAATCAATATGTCAGGGCGCGGCGATAAAGATATTTTCACCATTGCAGATGCTTTGGGCGATGAACACTGGAAGCAATTCATTTGCAATAAAGCTGACGAATATTCTAAAAAATAAAGACGAAAAACGATGGCACTGAACAATTACTTGGCGGAACGCAAACAAGCACTCTCTGGCACTGATCGCAAAACACTGATCATGACTCACGTGGTCTGTGGCTACCCTTCTTTTGAAGATAACTGGCAAGAGCTGGAAATAATGCAAGCTGCTGGTATTGACATGGTTGAACTGCAATTTCCATTTTCTGAGCCATCAGCGGACGGCCCACTATTTGTTAAAGCCAATCAAACCGCACTTGATAATGGCGTGCACGTTAACGATTGCTTTGTTTTTATGCAAAAAGTGACCAGCCATTTTTCTTTTAAAGTGGTAATGATGGGCTATTACAATACTGTCTTCAAAACAGGCCATATGGAGTTTTTGCAACGGCTCAAAGATGCCGGTGGTGAGGCGTTTATCTTACCTGACTTACCCGTTGAAGAAGCATCAGAATTACATGCTATTGCCAAAGACCTGGATTTGTCACCGATCATGTTAATGACTCCTACTAGTAGTGATCAGCGTTTAACTGAATTGGCGGCAGCCGCAGACGGATTTATTTACGTAGTAGCACGTAAAGGTGTAACTGGATCAAATACCAATATGAATCAGCAAGTAGCCGATTTCATTCAACGTTGTCGTCAACATACAGATTTGCCACTCGCGATTGGCTTTGGTGTGAGTACTAAAGACGATATCGACTTCATTGCTCAGCACGCGGAAATTGCTGTGATTGGTACTGCCGCCCTAAAAGCTTGGGAAGAGAATAAACAAGAAGGGTTAACAGCCTTCTTTACTCAATTACTTGCTTAGGCTGACGGCATTGCGGGTCTTGTTGTTTTATGACAACCTGCTGTACGGAGTTTTCATTATTAACCCAATTTCAGGTACATACTACGCATGAGCCAATCCAATACTACGCAATGCCCTAATTGTGGGACCGAGATTAACGTCAACGAATTACTTTATCACGACCTAGAAAAACAAGCCCAACAAAAGTACCAAACACAACTTGCCAAGGAGCAGAGCAAGCTAGAACAGCAACAACGCGATTTAATTGAACAACAAAAAACAATACAGCAAACAATCAAGACGCAACTTGCAGAATCCCTCACAACTGAAAAGGCAAAACTAAAAAAACAAGTAGAAAAAGATCAGACTGAACGTATTAAGGCGATGCAGACTGAGCTCGACGAAAATACAAAAAAGGTTGTTGCTTTTAATAAAGCGAAGTCTGAAATAGAACGACTGAAGCGTGAAAAAAAATCACTACGCACCGAAATTGAACTTGAATCGCAAAAACAATTAACCGAAGAATTGGCAACCCAAAGTGCCAAAATTCAGCAACAGCTGAGCAACCAAGTTGACTTTAAAATTGCTGAAAAGGAGCAGGTCATCAATCAACTAAAACAAAAATTAACTGAAGCACAAAGACAAGCAGAACAAGGCTCAACACAACTACAAGGTGAAGTACAGGAACTGGCGATTGAACAATGGTTAGTAAGCCATTTTCCATTAGACAAAATTGAAGAGATCAAAAAAGGCGCTACTGGTGCGGATTGTATTCAAATTATTAATACACAGTTTAGTCAGAATTGTGGTTCAATTTATTATGAGAGTAAACGTACCAAAAGCTTTCAACCAAGCTGGATAGAGAAATTCAAAAACGATATACAAGAAAAAGGCGCGAGTGTCGGCGTACTTGTGACACAAAGCATGCCAGATGGAATGAAATCGCTTGGTCAGAAAGATGGTATTTGGATCTGCACCTTTGATGAGTTTAAAAATCTGAGTCAAGTGCTTCGCCAATCATTAATTCATGTCAACCAAGCTCTAATAACGCAAGAAAACAAAGGCGATAAAATGGGTATGCTATATGACTACTTAACTGGCAACGAATTTCAAATGCAAATCGAGGCGATAGTAGAAGGATTTACACAGCTCAAATCTGATCTTGAAAGTGAAAAACGGGCAATGCAAAGCATTTGGAAAAAAAGGGAAAAACAAATTGAACGCGTGTTGCTCAATACTAACTTTATGTATAGCTCGGTTAAGGGCATTGCAGGCAATGCTGTACAAAGTGTTGCATTACTCGAGCTAGATAGCGATTTAGATGGTTCTGAGGCGCCCTAAAAGTAAAATTGTGTCACCAAGTCGTTTTTTCCACCCTAGTGAACTAGATTTCATGATGACAATTAGTGTATGTTGGTTCTGTATTTTCAGATTGATTATCTAAAGTATCAAGATGTAGATGTACTGCTTCTGCAGTACATGCTCTTATATAAGCCAATCTAATTCGTCAAACACAATACCAAACACGATTTTCAATTACTAATTAAAGATACTTAACTAAAGGAGAAATATAGTGAAGAAGTGCTCATTATTTTGTGCTGGTTGGTGGCCATTTTTACTATTCCCACTATTGTTACTATTGCTGTTTGCGCTTTTTCAATGGCGCTCAGTTGAACAAGATGTGGCGAGTAATGCCCAACAAGAAATCAACCTAACAGAACAAGCTTGGGCTGAGGTTGATACATTTAACCGAGGTAGAGAAGTACTTGTCACAGGGCCTGCTCCTAGTCAAGAAGATCAAAGTGATCTTGAAAAAAAATTACTAGATGCCAACGGTGTTCATAGCGTTACTTTTCTTGACGGTATCGCTGAACCAACCCCATTACGCGCTCCTGCGCTCACTGTGAATTGGCTTGATAATAAAGTTATCTTGAATGGAGAGCTAAATAGTCAAGCACGAATTGATGCTCTGGTGAATGATGCGCAATCAATTTATGGCGCGGATCGTGTTGTTGACCAACTACAACTCAGTGACACTGTTGCAGACTTAGATCCTTTATCAGGACTGTTCACGAATCTAAATAATTTAAAGGATGGAGCAGAAGTTTCCATTTCCAATAATCGTTTGGTTCTAACTGGTGACGTCGATAGCGAGGACATCAAAGCAGCGACCGGTTCGCAAGTTGCTAGGCTATTCTCAGGCACGGTTGATAACTCCCTGACAGTGGTTGCACTGGCAGCACCAGAACCAGTGATTGTGAATAAGCAGTGCGAAGAACGTTTAGATGAATTGTTAACGACAACCAAGATTGTTTTTGATACTGGTAAGTCGACTATAAGCGCACAAAGCAACGACCTGCTAAGTAGTATCGCTGAAGTTTCTAGTGACTGCCCTGATGACGAGTTTGAAGTTGCAGGTCATACTGACTCGAGTGGTAGTTTGGAAATGAACATGAATCTGAGCCGTGCCAGAGCACAAGCAGTTGTAACTCGCTTAAGCGAGTTAGGCGTCAATACGAACAGGTTCGCAGTACAAGGTTATGGCCCTAATCAGCCCATTGCCGACAACTCAAGTAACGAAGGTCGAGCACAAAACCGTCGTATTGAATTTAATCTTAAGAATTAGTATAGGAGACAGACTATGTTGTATTTATTTTTACAGGTATGGGTATTACTTTTAATCGCATTTGTGCTTGGCTGGATTGCGCATTGGTTTTTTTGCTGCAAAAAAAACAAAGAACAAACAATTGAAGCAGTCAATACAAGTTCATTAAAAGCGGCTACTGCGGCACCTAAACCAGCCACAGTCACTGTTAGTGATGAATGGAAACCTCAAGGTTTTGCCAGCCGCCCTGACAAAGTTGATGAATTAAAACGCATTAAAGGCATTGGTGCAGTTATTGAAAAAACCCTGAACGAGCTTGGTATCTACCAATTCTCACAAATTTCTGATTGGAGCAACGACCAGACTGCGTGGGTAGAGAACTTCATTTCATTCCCAGGTCGAATACAGCGTGAAGGCTGGATAGATCAAGCAAAAACACTGGACTCAGGCGGTACAACTGAGTTCGCTCAACGAGTGGATAAAGGCGATGTAGGCTATTAATTCACCATCCCAATATAAACATCTTTATATTGGGACAGCGTTAAATTTTTTCAATCTAAGTCTATTTATCTTGATTCGTAGCTGTAATTTAAGTTACGATATGTAACTAACTTTGAGGTTGCGCAGTAACCATGGCCCCTACCCAACCCAACCCAACCATGGTTTCTGCGTGACTTCTTAGTCTTTCTATTTATTTTGCGCTTTCTAGCTTAAGTATTTTTTATTTAAAGACGTTTTCTCGCAGTACCTTCTATCATCCATAATATTTAGTCACCTGATTACTCAATTTCGTAACCGTTTGGGTTACTGCACTGCCAATTCCATTGATCTTGCATCATTTTTTCAAGTCCAAACTCTGCCTGCCAGCCTAGTTCGGCTAAGCTTAAAGCTGGGTCCGCATAGCATTCGGCAATATCACCAGCTCTGCGCTCAACAATATCATAGAGTACTGATTTCCCAGACGCTAACTCAAAGGCTTTAATCATTTCTAAAACTGAATACCCTTCCCCTGTACCAATATTATGGGCACGACACCCAACACCTATCTTGAGTGATTTTAGCGCTTTGATATGCGCCTTAGCCAAATCAACTACATGTATATAATCTCGAACACCGCTGCCATCATCAGTTGGATAATCAGCACCGAATACAGCTAATCGCTCTAGCCTACCGATTGCGACTTGCGCAATATAAGGCATTAAATTATTAGGAATACCGTTAGGTTGCTCACCTATCAACCCACTTGGGTGTGCTGCAATTGGATTAAAGTAGCGTAGTATTGAAATTTGCCAATCATTATTTGATACCGCAACATCACGCAAAATATTTTCGACCATCAATTTCGAACGTCCATAAGGATTTGTTGCAGATAGTGGAAAATTTTCAGTGATTGGGACTGTTGCAGGATCACCATATACCGTTGCGGAAGAGCTAAAAACTAATTTACGACAATCATGATTAGACATTGCTTTGAGCAATTCTAATGTTCCCTGTACATTGTTCTGGTAATACCACTGTGGACGTTCTACAGACTCACCTACAGCTTTCAAACCAGCAAAGTGAATCACCGCATCAAAATTATTTTCTGTGAATAATTGGTCTAGTAATTTTTTATCCTGTACATCACCTTCTACTAGACTTGGACGTGAACCTGATATTTGTTCCACTCGATCTAAAACGAGTTTTGAACTGTTACTAAAGTTATCCAAAACAATAACTTGATAAGCGTGAGCAAGTAACTCAACGCAAGTATGACTGCCGATAAAACCAGCACCACCTGTGACTAATATTTTATTCATTACTTATACTATTTGTAGTGTGATTTTAGGCGTAAAATGTATGCTAGAATTCGTTAGCTTGTAATTAATCACGAGTTGCATTTAATTATATTGAAGACAGAAAAATATTGACCTTAAAAATAAAAGTTCCCCGCAACTTCAGTAATAAAACAAACACTAAAAAATCGTTCAGGACATCCTTTAATAAAAGGAAATACGACTCGAACCAATCTCTAATATGTATCAATTATACCGAGATCGACCAATAATCATATTATGCATAATTTGCGTAAATATATTGCTCTCTTTATGGTGCATCTATGCTGATCCGATTATTAACAATGATGCTGTCACCTATTTAGCTATCGCACAAAAACTTGTTGACGGACAGTGGAATCAAACATTTACTCATTACAGTTGGCCGTTTTATTCCATCTTCATCGCAGCTACTGCGAAGCTATTATCAATCGAAGTTATTACTGCTGCTTATCTGCTCAACACAAGCTTCGCAGCACTTTTATCACTCGCGTTTGTTTGTATAGCCCGAGATCTTTCAGCTAACAATCGTGCAATCATTATTATTGCAACATTGGTTATCTTATTCTTCCGATTGTATTAATTATTTTTGCGGCGTTAAAAAATAAGAGAGGTATTTTTATTACAATAATCTTACTCGTAGTAGAAATCCTGTTCTGGAAAATCGATGGCGCTATGTATTTGATGGATTTTAATTAGAATCAAATTTAAAAATCACGTCCTTCCTTCACTTCGTGCGGATATATTAAATCTGGACTATCTACGAACTTCAATCAGGCGTTAAATTTATTTCCTTACCGCTTCCAAATTCCCCCTAAAAATCGTATCTTTGCAAACCTTTTTAA
>JALZWI010000047.1 GCA_023299895.1 Arenicella sp.
CAAGCTTGGCCAAGCTTGCTATAGACTGATGGATCACCGCATTAGGGTCGTTCTTGATTGTTTCAATTAACTTTCTGTCGGACTTGCTAAACCGAATGTCATCACTACCCATAACGGTTAATAGAGAGGTTTGGCTATTCATTACGTGCTCTTTTGAGAAAGGTTAATTTGTAATATTATTACATAAGTGTATCTAAACTAGTACGATGATAACTCATAACACAGTTTGCCGATAATGATCTATGGCTGAATTGATCTTCTAAAATCAAATATTTGATATTTAATTACATTTGTGAATAATTTATGTAAGTAAATTACATTTTAATGTTAAACTAAATCACAGATTGGATTCCGAGTGACCGTATCCAATAACAGGTTTTTGATAACGTGGTTAACACTTCCCAATTTTTGTAAATAAATTACAGGTATCTTATGTATAAAATTGCTATTAATGGTTTTGGTCGAATCGGCCGTAATGTACTCCGGGCCCTCTATGAAGGGCGACGCGGTGAGTTTATAAAAGTTGTCGCGATAAACGATTTAGGTGATTCTGCAGTGAACGCACATCTACTCAAATACGACACCACTCATGGAGAGTTTAATCAACAGGTCAGCGTTGAAGGAGACTACTTAGTGGTAAAAGATAACAAGATTAAGGTTGTGTCGGAGCGCAATCCGCAAGCATTGCCTTGGAAAGAATTAGAAGTTGATCTAGTGCTTGAGTGCACAGGCTTATTTACTAGTCGCGCTGATGCGTCGAAACATCTGCGAGCAGGGGCAAAGAAGGTTCTGGTTTCAGCACCCGGTAAAGAAATGGATGCAACTATTGTTTATGGTGTAAATGATCATGTGCTGACAGCCAATGATCATATTGTATCCAATGCATCATGCACAACCAATTGTTTGGCACCTATTGCCAAGGCACTCCATGAGTCTTTAGGCATAGAGAAAGGTCTAGTCAATACAGTGCATGCGTTTACCAATGATCAAAGTTTGACCGACGTTTATCATACTGATTTGCGTCGTGCGCGAGCAGCTGGCAGCTCCATGATTCCATCTAAAACAGGGGCGGCGGCGGCAATTGGTTTAGTGGTGCCAGAACTCGATGGCAAGCTAGATGGTTTATCGATACGTGTGCCGGTACTTAATGTGTCACTATTAGATTTAACCTTAAATACGACACATCGAACCTCAGTTGAAGAAGTGAATGATGTATTAATAAAAGCAGCAAGTAATAGCAAGGCTGGCGTACTGGTAATTAATGATCTGCCTTTGGTGTCTAACGACTTTAACCATAATCCTGCGTCAAGTATTGTCGACATTACGCAAACTAGAGTCGACGGTGATTTAGTCAAAATTTTGGCTTGGTATGATAATGAATGGGGTTTTTCAAATAGAATGTTAGATACAGCAATGGATATGATGGGTTTGGTTGAAGCAGACTCTGAGCAAATTAAACTGAAGCAGAGTGCCTAAAATTATTTATCACAGACTCAAATAACTACTTATAAGTTATGCTATGGGTATTATTTATGAATAATATTGACTTAACGTAATTATGCTTAATATATGTAATATCGTAATTGTTGGTGGTGAAGGCGATTTGGCGTTTCGTAAGCTTTATCCAGCCCTCTACAGTTTACACAAAGAAAACTTGCTTGCAGACTGTACTAAGGTTGTCGGTTTCGGCCGTGGTAATTATTCAGTTGAAGACTTTAAGTCAACGATGTACGAATGGACATTAAAAAGTGAGTATGTAAAAGAAGTCGACGATGCCAGCTGGCAGAGTTTTTTAAAACGAGTTATACAGTTTAATGGTGACGCAACAGCGCCAGAAGATTTAACTCGACTCAAGAAAGAGCTTGGTAGCGACGATATCGTTTTCTATCTGTCTACACCGCCCTCTATTTTCGCTCCCATTTGTGAAGCTATGGGTAAAGCGGGTGTCGTTACACAGAACACACGGTTAGTCGTTGAAAAGCCATTAGGGACATCACTTGATTCGTTCAATGAAATCAATGACACACTGTTTCGTACCTTTAAAGAAAACCAAATCTATCGAATAGATCATTACTTAGGCAAAGAGACTGTGCAAAATTTGCTCGCCTTGCGCTTTGCTAATATTTTCTTTGATCCGCTTTGGAATCGAAATTACATTGACCATGTACAGATTACTGTCGCAGAAAGTGTTGGTGTCGGTGGTCGGTGGAATTACTACGATGAATCTGGCGCTCTGCGTGACATGGTACAAAACCATTTACTACAATTAGTATGCATGGTCGCAATGGAGTTTCCTGCAAGGAATCAAGCAGATGATATTCGTGATGAAAAGTTAAAAGTGATCCGTAGTCTTAAAACAATTGATGCCAGCAATGTGCAAACTAACACAGTAAGAGGCCAATATACTGAAGGCGCAATAAACCAAGAACTAGTAGCCGGTTACGCGCAAGAAAAAGATTCACAAAACACCAAATCAAGTACAGAAACTTTCGTTGCCGTAAAAGCGGAAATAGAAAATAATAGATGGGAAGGTGTGCCTTTTTACTTACGCACCGGTAAGCGGTTGGCAAGCCGATATTCGGAAATCGTCATTCAATTTAAACCAGTTGTTTTTAAGTTTATTGACATTGACCCGAATGCTATCAATAACAATCAATTGGTTATTCGCTTGCAGCCAAACGAAGGAATTGAAATGAATATGATGAATAAAGTTCCAGGCTTAAGTGAGATTACGCGATTGCAGAATGTCGGATTGAATCTCTCATTTGAAGAAGCCTTTGAGGAACATCGTTCCCCGAGTGCTTATGAGAGATTAATTCTAGATGTTACACGTGGTGACCAAACGCTGTTTATGCGTTCAGATGAGTTACGTGGTGCTTGGCGCTGGGTCGATGGCATTACTGACGGCTGGGAAAAAACCAGTCAGTCTGCGGTTAACTATAAATCGGGTTCGATGGGGCCTGATGATGCTTTAGGTCTTATTTTGCGTGATGGACGAAAGTGGCAGAACTTTGATGTATAGGGTTATGAAATGAATCGAAAAAAGTATTTATGGATCGAAAATAGTTCACGAGATAGATTAGCTAAGAATTTGGCTGAAGATATTACGGTGCAGATTAACCAATCAATTAAAGCTAATGGACGAGCCTCCGTGGCTTTTTCAGGCGGGTCTACGCCGACACCTATGTTTGCCGCATTGAGTGAGTGTGAAATTGATTGGAGCAAGGTGATAATTACGCTAGTAGACGAACGTTGTGTTGCTGAACAGCATATCTTGTCCAATGCTCGGTTTATTAAAAATAAACTGCTTGATAAATTACCTGAGCCAGCGACCTTTATTCCACTTTACTATTCTGAATTGGATGATATTAGTGAGATATTTTACAAAGTAATATCAACATATTGCGTTGCAACTGATTCCGAACTCGACGACTTAGCGCCGTTTGATGTGGTGGTATTAGGTATGGGGGGTGATGGTCATACCGCCTCATTTTTTCCTGATGCAGACAATATTAATACCCTAGTGGATACAAATACAGATGAATATTTATTTAGCAGTGAGTCAGTGAGTACACAGGTTTCAAGAATTACTTGGAGTTTGCGCATGCTGTTAAATACAAAAATGTTAGCTTTGCACTTCACTGGTGACGTCAAGAAAAAAGTGTTTGAACAGGCCGCGAATGGTGGTGATGCCGCTGAATTGCCGATTCGCACGGCAATCTTTCAAAATAATAGTCGATTAAAAGTTTATTACGCTGACTGATTGTTTATGAATGAGGGCTTTGGCGATATATAAGTGAGAGCCCCAGCGGTCTATAAGTAAGAGTCTCGACGATTTATGAGCGAGAGTTATAAAGGAAATTTTAACTGAGATATTGCATGACAAGCATTCAAAAAATTACTGAAGAAATAGTTCAACGTAGCGCCGCAACGCGTGCGAAGTATTTAGCTATGGTGGAAGCCTCACGTAACCAACCACCTGCAACCGACAGAATGTCATGCAGTAACTGGGCGCACGTGGTTGCTGCGAATCCTGCTGATGAAAAAGAGTCGATTCCAAAAGGACAGGGTGCCAATATAGGTATCGTTAGCGCTTATAACGACATGCTATCGGCGCACCAACCGTTTGCCAATTATCCTAATCAAATTAAATTAACCGCGCGCAGTCATGGCGCTACCGCACAGGTGGCTGGTGGAGTCCCAGCCATGTGCGATGGCGTCACGCAAGGCCAGCCAGGCATGGAACTTAGTTTGTTCAGTCGTGATGTCATCGCGATGGCCACTGCCGTGTCTTTATCGCATGATGTCTATGACGGCATTATGTGTCTTGGCGTATGCGATAAAATTGTTCCCGGGTTAATTATTGGCGCTCTGCAGTTTGGCCACTTACCAGCCATGTTTGTACCTGCTGGCCCAATGCCATCTGGTATTTCGAATAAAGAAAAAGCTGCCCAGCGACAAAAGTTTGCCAATGGCGAAATCACCAAAGAAGAATTACTAGTAACAGAGTCCGCTTCTTATCACAGCGCGGGCACCTGCACCTTTTATGGTACTGCAAATACTAATCAAGTATTGATGGAAGCTTTAGGTGTGCAGCTAGCAGGAACATCGTTCGTGAATCCGAATACTGATTTACGCACTGCTTTGACGAAACACTCTGTTGAATCCTTGCTGGACCAAACTAGCAAAGGTTCAAACTATCGACCACTTGCTGATGTCATTACTGAACAGTCGATGGTCAATGCCATGGTCGTAATGATGGCAACTGGGGGTTCTACGAATCTTACCTTACACTTAATTGCCATGGCCGCAGCAGCGGGAATCATAATTGACTGGGAGGACATGGATAAAATTTCGCGAATCACACCTCTGTTGGCTCGGGTCTATCCAAATGGTCAAGCGGATGTAAATCATTTTGAACAAGCGGGTGGTTTAGCGTTTGTTATTTACCAACTTCGTTCTGCAGGCTTATTGAATGAAGATGTGGTTAATGTAATGGGTCAAGGTTTGGATGCTTATACGACTAAACCCATTCTCGCACCTGAAAATACTAAATTAACGTGGTCTGACCCTATTACCGAATCGACGGATTTAGAAATCGTTAGCCCAATATCATCACCTTTTGCTGAAGAAGGTGGCATGCGTATGTTGCATGGGGCGTTGGGTACAGGGATTGTAAAAGTCTCAGCGGTTGACCCAGAGCATCATGTTATTGAAGCGCCGTGTAAGATTTTTGAAAAGCAAGATGATTTAAAAGCGGCTTTTGATGCAGGTGACTTAGATCGTGATGTGGTTGTAGTTGTCCGTTTTCAAGGTCCAGCCGCGAACGGTATGCCTGAGCTACATAAGCTCACGCCTTACCTAGGAATTTTGCAAGACAAAGGCTTCAAGGTTGCGTTAGTAACTGATGGTCGAATGTCGGGCGCGTCAGGCAAAGTTCTTGCCGCGATACATATTAGCCCTGAAGCAAAAAAAGATGGTTTATTAGCTTATCTAAAAGACGGTGATGTGGTTCGAGTAGATGCCGTGACAGGTGAGTTATTGGTTCGAGTAAGCGAAGATGAATTACGTCAACGCGAACCAGCTCAACATCCTGAACAGCCAAACACAATTGGCCGGGGCCTGTTTGAGCAAATGAGAAATGTGGTTGGCGAATCTACACAAGGCGCGGCATCCATTAGCTTTACAACCTAGCTTATATGAACGGGTTGTATCCAAGTAATTAATTACAAAACAACATATAAAATGATTGGTAATAACTCAATTATTTTTTTATTACCTGAAAGTATGGAGAATTAAAGTGAGTAAATCCCCAACAGTAGAAAGCCAATTAAACGGTCAACAAGTAGTTCCAGTGGTTGTTATTAATAATAAAGAAGAAGCACTTGGTTTACCTCAAGCACTTATTGATGGAGGAATAAATGTAATTGAAATTACTTTACGTAATGATTTCGGTATAAAAGCCATTGAAGAAGTTAACAAATCATTTCCAGACATGTTGGTATTAGCCGGTACAGTAAAAACATCGCAAGAAGCGATTGATGTTGTCAATGCTGGCGCTAAAGGAATTGTTACACCTGGTGTTACTGATGCTTTATTAAATACCATTGATGGTTTGGATGTGTCATATTTGCCAGGTGTTACGAGTCCCTCTGATGTATTGATGGCTGTAGAGTATGGTTTGTCAGAATGTAAGCTATTTCCGGCTTCAGTTGTCGGAGGAATTGGCATGCTTAAAGCAATGAATGGGCCATTTCCATCAATTCGATTTTGTCCTACTGGTGGTGTTGGGTCAGGTAATTTTAAAGATTACTTAGCGCTAAATAACGTTATGTTTGTCGGTGGTAGTTGGGTTGCTCCAAGCTCGATGATAGAGGCACAGGACTGGGTCGGCATCATCGAATTATGTCGAGCGGCTAATTAAGTTTAATTTTGATGAGTCAAAATGTAAAAGCCCAGGGCTGATTAAGTTTAATTTCGATAAAGATTGAAATGTAAAGACTCAAGGCTGATTAAGTTTAATATCAGGTTTTGGTTGGTGGCATTTATATTCTCTGCAGCATTCAACAAAAATGATTTAGCTACTATCTAAGATTGAATTTAGTTAAGCTTAGCCCTATATACCCTATTAAGATAAATTTTAATCGACCCTTTAATCTAGTCTTCAGAGAATCTGATATGGAAACACTTAAAAAACCCATCGCTATTGCGGTATCGATCATTCTTTTAATTATATGTTTGATCTCTTGGTATTGGAGCCGGGAACCTGATTTTATGACTTTGGATGTCACAGAAAAACCAATTGTGGGTGTTGCAACCACTGAAATGTTGATTAAGTCAGTAGACATGTTGTTAGATAAGCCTGGCGGTTATTTAAGTAATGACAAAATGCCACCCAGTGTGTTTTTGGATAATATGCCGAATTGGGAGTTTGGCGTTTTACAACAAGTTCGAGATCTGGCGAAGTCTTTACGCAATGACCTGAGTCGTTCACAAAGCCAGTCCCTCGCCGATAAAGACTTAGAAACTGCTGAACCTAAATTTAATGTTGATAGTTTTGCCTGGTTATTCCCTTCAGCCGAAGGTCAATATAAGGAAGGTCGAGATTCATTGCAGATCTATCTGAATAAATTAAAAGACCCTTCACAACAAAACGCACAATTTTACGCACGCTCTGATAACCTTAATGAATGGCTCAGTTTGGTTGAAAAACGTTTGGGTTCATTATCACAACGATTAAGCGCTGCTCGACCACAAAACCGTGTTAATACTGATTTGGCCGGTGACAAAAATGCTGAGCAGTCTACGCAAGCTAGTGATGAAATTATCACAAAAACGTCGTGGTTTGAAATTGACAATAACTTTTTTGAGGCACGTGGCACAGCATGGGCGCTGATACATTATTTACGTGCGGCTGAAATTGATTTTTACGAAGTATTAGAAGATAAAAATGCGCTTGTTAGCCTAAAACAAATTATACGGGAGCTAGAATCAACCCAGCAACCTATTCGTAGTTTTATGATTTTAAACGGCAGTGGTCTTGGTATGTTTGCCAACCACTCGTTAGTCATGTCATCCTATATTACCCGTGCCAATGCCGCGATTGCTGATTTACGATCCTTGTTGGCAGATGGCTAAAAGTATTCGATAAAAAATCACAAATAAAAAGGCCCTAACGGGCCTTTTTATTTGATCAAAACTTAAGGTTATTTTAGTCGATCTTCCCAAAAATCGGCTTTTTCTATTCCAAGTGATTTTGGGTCAAAGGTATATTTATCTACACCTGCAGCTTGCTGTGCTTCAAAGTCTTTTAAGGCTTTAACAGCGGGTTTGCCCATAAAGAAGATAATCAAAATACCAATAATATTAATCCACGCCATTAAACCAACACCAATATCGCCTAATCCCCAAGCAAGGCTAGCGGCTTTAACAGTACCGTAGAATACCATCGTCATTAAGCCAGCTTTTAGAATGAACATTGCGCCTGGTAATTTGATGCTGCGGCGAATATAGGCAACATTGCTCTCGGCGATATAGTAATAGGCCAGTAAGGTGGTGAATGAAAAAAAGAATAAAGTGGCAGTTACAAAGGGGTTACCAAAACCGGGCATCACACTTTCAATGGCGGCTTGGGTAAAGCCAGGACTATTAGCGCTCATATTAGCGGCAAGGTTTTGAATTAAAAACACGCCTTCACCAGTACCGTGCACATTATAGGCGCCAGTGATTAAAATCATAAACGCGGTGGCAGTACAGATGAATAACGTATCGATATACACCGAGAATGCTTGCACTAAACCTTGTTGTGCTGGGTGTTCAACTTCAGCCGCGGCTGCCGCATGCGGCCCCGTGCCTTGGCCCGCTTCATTGGAGTAGACACCACGTTTTACGCCCCAACCGATTGCCGCGCCAATACCTGCCATTGGCGTGAAGGCGTCACCGATTATCATGGATAAGATACTCGGTAGCTGATTGGCGTTAATGGCAATGATGATCAGAGCGCAGATGATATAAGCCAATGCCATAAAAGGCACCACGTATTGTGCAAAATTGGCGATACGTTTTACGCCGCCAAAGATAATAAAGCCAAGCAGCATGACAATGATTGCGCCAGTCATTACCTTGGTTGAGCTAAGGTCACCAAATAATGATGTTTCGATCATTGTGCCACTACCAAAGGCTTGAGCAACCGCATTGCCAATCGCATTAGATTGTACGGTAGGTAATAAAAAGCCACAGGCAAGGATGGTTGAAAAAGCAAAAAACCAGGCGTACCATTTTTGACCCATGGCTTTTTCGATGTAATAAGCGGGGCCGCCGCGGTATTGGCCATCTTGTACTTCTTTATAAATTTGCGCGAGGGTTGACTCGACATACGCCGTAGCCGCACCTAAAAAAGCGACAACCCACATCCAAAAAACGGCACCAGGGCCACCGAAACCGATTGCTGCGGCGACCCCTGCTATATTGCCCGTACCTACACGACCAGATAATGAAATAGCAAGCGCCTGAAAAGATGAAATACCTTGTGCAGAACCTGTGTTAATGACGATTAATCGACCCATTTCGCGAATTTGTCGAACTTGCACGAAACGTGTTTGGATCGAATAGAATAATCCGGCGAGAAGGCAAAGATAGATGAGTGCAGGACTCCAAATAATACCATTAAGAAAATCGATAGTAGTTTGCATGGGAATCCTTATGTTCTGTGTGATTTTTTCATTGAGTATACGACAGTCGAGAATCTTTACAAGAAGATCCAGTCACCAACTTAGATCAGTAGTTTATTGATCGCGGTGTTGTTTTGAGTATGGTTAAAGTTTAATATTCTTATTAGAGTTTAATGGAAAAGGATCAATAAAACTTTTCATGATTTGTTACTACAGAGGGAGTTATGCGTATAAGTAAATTGATTTTATTCACAGTCTTGTTGGTTTCAAAAACAGCGTTAGGCGTAACGTTTGTTGCTGAGCGTGTGATTTCTGATTTAGGTGATGTTCTTCTTAGAAATAGCCCTCAAACGAGCGGGGGTATGCATACAGAAATCAGAATTCTGTTGTATTCAATAGCAAATACGTTATTTTTGCGGCAAACATAAATAATCAAGATGGTTTGTTTAGTTATAACTTGGAAGATAAAGAACTAGTAAAATTAACTAACGTTTTTCATGCTGAGGTTGAGTCAAGGCTCCAAGCGGGGTTTGGGCCGGGGCGGCCAGAATATTCAATTTTGAATTCAGCTAGCAGTGATGATCAGCTTATGTTGAATGTGTTGGGTAAAGTATATGTCACTGACGGCACTTCATCTGGCACCAGTCTTGTACGAGATTTTGGTACAGCGTTTTATAGTATTGATGAGGATTCCTTCTATTCTTCTCCAGTCGCTCAGATTGACTATGTGAATGGTGATTTTTATATAGGGGTTACTGCTACCAACAGTTTTTTGGTGACCACGGTGGATGGTTTCCGGAAATCGACGCCTCAGGAAAAATCTCGGATCAACAATTCAAAGGTAAGCCTGACATTTATCATTCAATCCAGTCGGTTATTTTCCCTTCGGCGAGCGGAATTTCAACGCTGCAGCCAAGCTAAAATGTCTGTGTCAAATTGCAACGCCTTCAAAACGGTTCTGTCGCAAAGTTCAGCGTCGGACGGAATGCGGC
>JALZWI010000048.1 GCA_023299895.1 Arenicella sp.
TTATTATTGAATGATGATTACACAACCATGGAGTTCGTGGTGTTGGTGCTTCGTAGCATATTTCATCATTCTGAAGAAAAGTCCGCTCAAATCATGTTACATGTTCATCAGAAAGGAGCAGGTATTTGCGGTGTTTATACCCGCGAAGTAGCTGAATCAAAAGTTGAACAAGTTATTCGACTGGCGCAAGAAAACAAGCACCCATTGCAATGTACTATGGAACCCGATTCTGAAGATGATGACGAGTAATCTTTTTTATGCAAACTGATGTTGGCTTGTTGCTTTAAAAAACAGTAAGACTTATACGAGTGAAACTATGATATCCAAAGAGCTAGAGAAAACCTTAAACTTTGCTGTGCAAGTTGCGCACGATGCAAAGCATGAATTTGTAACCACAGAGCATTTATTGCTCGCGTTACTCGATAACAACTCTGCGATGATGGTGTTACAAGCCTGTTCGGCTAATCTTGATCAACTACGTTTAACCTTAACTGAACATTTGTCAGAGCATGTTCCACAGATGGATAGTAATAGCGATGCTAAAGCACAACCAAGTGTTGGATTTCAGCGGGTATTGCAACGTTCTATTGTGCATGTACAAAGTTCTGGTAAGTCACAAGTAGAAGGAGAGAATGTCTTAGTTGCACTGTTCTCCGAACAAGATTCTTATGCTGGTTATTTTCTTGACCAACAAAATGTCACACGTTTTGATGCGGTTTCATATATCTCACATGGTATTAGTAAAAATGAAGAACAATCAGATGCTTTACCATTCCCAGACGAAGGACTACAAGCTGAAGGCGAGCAAAAAGAAGGGCCACTTGAAGCTTACACAGTCAACTTAAATCAACGTGCATTAGATGGCTTTATAGATCCATTAATTGGTCGAGAAAAAGAAGTAGAACGAACCATCCAAATTTTGTCACGACGTCGAAAAAATAACCCTCTCTATGTCGGTGAAGCAGGTGTGGGTAAAACTGCGATTGCAGAAGGTCTGGCTAAACTGATTGTTGAAGAGCAAGTGCCAACAGTGTTAGCGGATGCCGTTGTCTATTCATTAGATCTAGGGGCATTGTTAGCCGGCACGAAATATCGCGGTGACTTTGAAAAACGTTTAAAAGCGGTATTAAAAGCACTGGCGACAGAAGATCATGCGATTCTCTTTATTGATGAAATACATACGATTATTGGCGCGGGTGCGGCCTCTGGAGGTGCTATGGATGCATCTAATTTGCTTAAGCCGCAACTCTCCAATGGTGAATTGAAATGTATTGGTTCTACCACATATCAAGAATATCGTGGAATTTTTGAGAAAGACCGAGCGCTTGCACGTCGCTTTCAAAAAATTGATGTTGAACAACCGAGTGTTGAAGAAACGATTAAAATTCTACGCGGCCTCAAAACACGCTTTGAAGAACATCATGAGGTAACTTATACGCCCGAGGCATTAACGATCGCTGCCGAGCTTGCCGAACGTTATATCAACGAACGATTCTTGCCAGATAAAGCGATTGATGTGATTGATGAAGCGGGTGCTCGTACACGCTTATTTGATCGAGAAGAGGGCGAAATTCCTGTTATTGATGTTCAAAAAATTGAAGAAGTGGTGTCGTTTATTGCGCGTATTCCGCCTAAAAATGTGTCTGCCTCAGATGTGGATGCACTCAAAAATTTAGAACGTGACTTAAAAATGGTGGTATTTGGTCAAGATGAAGCCATTACAAATTTAGCATCTGCGATTAAAATGTCGCGCTCTGGTTTAGGTAAGCCAGATAAACCAATTGGCTCATTCTTGTTTTCTGGCCCGACAGGTGTAGGTAAAACTGAAGTCACGCGCCAGTTAGCATTAACGCTGGGCGTTGAGTTAATTCGCTTTGATATGTCTGAGTATATGGAGCGTCATACCGTTTCACGTCTAATTGGTGCGCCTCCAGGCTATGTGGGGTTTGACCAAGGTGGTTTGTTAACTGATTCGGTCAATAAACACCCTCATGCTGTGCTCTTGCTTGATGAAATTGAAAAGGCGCACCCTGATGTGTTTAATCTATTACTGCAAGTTATGGATCATGGCACCTTGACGGACAATAATGGTCGTAAAGCGGATTTTCGAAATGTAATTATTGTGATGACAACTAATGCAGGCGCAATTCAAGTCGCACGTAACTCGGTTGGTTTCACAAAGCAAGATCATGCCAGTGATGATATGCAGGCGATTCAAAAAATGTTTACACCAGAATTTCGTAACCGCTTAGACTCGATAGTGCGCTTTAAACCATTAAGCAGTGAAGTTATTGGTAAAGTTGTCGATAAAGAGTTGCTTGAAGTAGAGCGTCAGTTATTGGAAAAAGATGTGCAGCTTAATATTGATTCTAAGGCTAGAAAATGGATTGCCGAACAAGGTTATGATGAAACCATGGGCGCGCGACCTCTTGCAAGGTTGATACAAACTGAAATTAAGCGCGGTTTAGCCGATGAGCTACTATTCGGTGAGCTCCGTAATGGAGGAGTGGTCAATATTCGAGTTAAGGATGGCGAACTAGATTTTCAGATATTGCCAAAGCTACCGCCTTTACTGGAAGATGCAACTGAACAAGAATCGACTCTTAACTAGACTCAATATTGTTAACTAAAATGGTAACAGTGCGCGAACTTCGTGCTTCTTCTATTTTAATTGGCATGTAATCGTGGTCGATTGACAACCAGAATGAATAAGTTCGATCCGATTCTAGCTCTCTTTCGAGGATTATTTTTATTGTATCCATTGAGCCAACAGGTGTATCAAGTGTTTCTTTAGTGCTTGATCTTAGCTTGTAGCTATTAATTCTTTTTCTTTCACCGTTTAAAACATAAAGAACTTCATCTGTTAAGCCACCATCTTTTAAGAGCGCTGCGGCAAAATTCATAGTGCACAAATCAATAACATAACCTGGTGGCATGTCTAAAGCTTCGCCGTCAACAAAGTTAATTTTACGTGCATCCCAGTCATAACTGACTTGGTATTCATCTGTTTTTTTATTGCCACCTGCGTAATTATGAGAAAGAACTCGACCTTGATCGATACTAAATTCACAACTCATTTGTTTGTCGCCGACTAATATTGCCGCCAGTCCTTGCGCTTTGGTGGTGGAGTGAGCTGAATAACCGTTTTCATCATGAGTCAGTGTGGTTTGAAATTGACCGACCCTAGCATTACCAAGCGTACTGCTTAGTAGATTTATAGTGTAGGTTATGGCAATTGAT
>JALZWI010000049.1 GCA_023299895.1 Arenicella sp.
GGCTCTTCAGTTGCTGGTGCTGTTTTAGCTTCAGGAGCTTCAGGAGCTTCAGCCGCGACAGGAATAACTTGAGCAGCAAGACGAGCCTGAACGATTGTTTCAGCAACTTGGTCAACATACAAACGAATTGCACGAATTGCATCGTCATTACCTGGAATAACATAATCAATACCATCTGGCACACAATTAGTATCAACAATCGCAATGACAGGAATGCCTAATTTGTTTGCTTCTGAAACCGCAATATATTCTGACTTAACATCTACTACAAATAGTGCGTCCGGAAGACCTTGCATATTCTTAATGCCACCAAGACTGCGCTCTAACTTGATGCGCTCGCGATCTAAGGTAAGTGATTCTTTCTTACTTAAACGTGCAGATTGACCTTCGACCAACTGAGTATCGAGTTCTTTCAGACGTTTAATTGAATTTTTAACCGTTTTAAAGTTAGTCAACATGCCGCCTAACCAGCGGTGATTGACATACGGTGCACCAGCACGCAAAGCGGCATCTTGCACTAATGTACTAGCTGAACGTTTAGTACCAACCATCATGACTTGACCACCATTGCCAACAACTTGGCCAATGTAGTTCATCGCGTCGTTAAATAACGGCAGCGTCTTCTCAAGGTTGATAATATGAATTTTGTTACGCTCACCAAAGATATAGGGGCGCATTTTAGGTGACCAATAGCGGGTTTGATGACCAAAGTGTACGCCTGCTTCTAGCATCTGGCGCATAGTTACGTCTGACATGATATTACTCCAAATTGTATGGGTTTAGACAAATCCGAAAAATCTGAAAGACCAACCCTATACCAGAAAAAACTTTTTATTAAACAAAGCTTTACACTAATAACGAGCACCCAGTCAAACATAATGATAATCGGATGATTTAATGTGAGGCGCGTTTATACCATGGCAGCTACTATGGTTCAAACAAATAGTGATATTTTTGACTGTTTTCAGCAAAAAAACATCACTAATTATTATGCTAAAACGTAATTCTAGGCAACGACTTTTTGTTACAATGCTCAGCATATTTAGTCGTTTATAAAAAACCAAACAAAACCTAATATAAAACCATGACTGTCAGCATTAAAACCGATTCTGAAATTGCTAAAATGCGTGTCGCTGGCCAACTTGCCAGCGAGGTGTTGGACATGATCGAAGAACACGTCGTACCGGGTATCACAACCGACGAACTTAACACTATTTGTCACGATTATATTGTTAACCATCAACAAGCTATTCCCGCACCGCTGAACTATCGTGGCTTCCCAAAATCTATTTGCACATCTGTAAACCATGTCATCTGCCATGGCATTCCGAGCGACAAGAAACTTAAAAAAGGTGACATCATCAATATTGATATCACTGTAATTAAAGACGAATATCATGGCGACAATAGCCGCATGTACTTCGTTGGCAAGCCCACTGTATTAGGTAAACGCATTTGTAACATTGCTAGAGAGTCAATGTTCATTGGAATAGAAATGGTCAAACCAGGCGCACGACTAGGCGACATTGGCCACGCCATTCAAAACCACGCAGAAAAACATAATTTCTCAGTTGTGCGTGAATACTGCGGCCATGGCATCGGCAAGGTATTTCATGAAGAACCACAGGTATTGCATTACGGCAAACCTGATACTGGCATGCAATTAGTCGAGGGCATGACCTTCACTATCGAGCCAATGATCAACGCAGGCAAAAAGGAAACCCGTTTGCTGGCTGACAATTGGACTGTGGTGACTCGTGACCATTCATTATCTGCGCAATGGGAACACACCATTTTGGTCACCAAGTCTGGCTTCGAGATTCTCACTAATTCAGCTAATGCAGTACTCAGCTAACATTCCACAGATCACCTAAACAAGAGCTCCTCCAAAAAAGTACCTAAAAATGCGTTTCGCTAAAAACAAATTGCTCAATATCAATCAATTCAAAAGCGAATTAAAAGAACTGACGCAACAAAAAAAACCGTTAATCAGTCTCTATAAAGAAACCATAAAAAATGCTCTGAATGAATTAGAAGAGTATCAAAATGAAGGTGTTTCAACTGCCAATCTGATAGAAAATTACACTTGGATGGTTGACCAACTAATCATTCTTGCTTGGCAATATCATCTCGAAAATGCGAGTGTCTCCACCGACATTCAATTGGTAGCCGTAGGCGGGTATGGACGCAGTGAGTTACACCCCTACTCTGATGTTGATTTGTTAATTTTATTAAGTGGCAAGGATTATGACGACGCCAAGGACTTTGTCGAAAATTACTTACGATTCTTGTGGGACATAGGTCTGGAAATTGGCCACAGCGTACGGTCTTTAAAAGACTGCATAAAAGAAGCACGCCAAGATATCACTATCATGACAAATTTACTTGAAAGTCGGCATCTTGTAGGGTCAAAGTCGTTACTCGAAACACTCGACAACAAGATTCGTGGTTCCAGAATATGGCCTGCCGACAAGTTTTTCAATCAGAAGGTTCAGGAACAACAGGACCGACACGCTCAATATCAAGATACTGCCTATTCATTAGAACCCAACATCAAAGAAAGCCCTGGTGGCTTGCGAGACCTACAAACTATTTTATGGGTCTATAACCGTAACTTTGGCGTTCGCTCTTTTCGAGAAATGAATGAACAAGGTCACATTAATGATGATGAGTATCGCCTATTGATACGTGCTCGCAATATTTTATGGAAATTACGTGCAGGCTTACACTTGGGCACCCATCGTCATGAAGATCGCTTATTGTTTGATTCCCAGCGGCAGTTAGCGAAGGAGTTTGGCTACATCGACACTAAAGCAAACCTTGCAGTTGAACAACTGATGAAGCGGTATTATCGCACTGCCAAACAAGTTATTTACCTTAATGAAGTTTTATTGTCGAGCTATCGAGTAAACCATAATAGCCGCTTCTCTTTGAGCACAACTAAAACATTAGACGATGATTTTGTAGTTAGAAATAAATTAATCGCTCAATCTCACGACAACTTATTTAAAGAGCAACCAAGGGCAATCATTAAATTATTCTTGCTGATGCTCGAACATAAGATAACCGATATTCACCCTGATACAATTCG
>JALZWI010000050.1 GCA_023299895.1 Arenicella sp.
CTACAGTGAGACTTGATGCAGATCCATGCAGACCGCGCCAGTGTAAAACTTCGCCTATTTTGGATGGGAGTTTCGGTTCTTGTATAGACTGCTGCATGGAGTGCGCGATGATTTTAGTATTATGCTAGTCATAATCTTAAAATGACTAGAAAGGTTAAATAAAAAGCTGCTAAATTCGCGCGATTTTAACAGCTTTTTGTCTGGCTTATTTCCTTTTGAAAAGAGTTTTATGTAAAAAAGGACTAAGTCGAGTAAATCATGTTGGCGGCTTCGATGGCTTGACCTGAGTCCACATTCATACCTTGAGTTTGCAAAGCACTAGCGAGTGCATTAATACACAGGCGAACGTTATAAGGGTTAGCACTATAGCCCATCAAGCCAATTCGCCAGACTTTGCCAGCAAGTTGCCCTAGACCTGCACCGATTTCAAGGCTGTAGTCATCTAATAATTGTTTACGTACTTTAGTTTCATCAATACCGTCTGGCACTGAAGCTGCATTGAGCTGCGGTAAACGTGCTTCTGGCGCAACGATTAATTTTATACCTAATGACTCTAAGCCAGATTTAAGTGCTTGGTGATTGAGTTGGTGGCGTGCCCAGCTGTTCTCAAGGCCTTCTTCTTTTAGAATGGTAAGGGCTTCGTGTAAACCGTAGAGCGCATTGATTGGTGCAGTGTGGTGATACGCACGCTTGTCGCCTCCCCAGTAGCCCATGATTAGATTCATATCTAAAAACCAGCTTTGTACTAAGGATGACCGGTTTTTAATGACATTCTGTGCTTTTTCACTGAAGGTGATCGGTGAAATACCTGGTGTACACGATAAACATTTTTGTGTGCCACTGTAGACCGCATCTGCTTGCCAAGCATCAACATTAACATCGATACCAGCCAGACCAGTAACGGTATCGACGATGCTCAGCATATCGTGGTCGCGAGCAATTTTACAAATCTGTGTGGCATCACTTTGTACGCCGGTTGAGGTTTCAGCGTGAACAAATGCAACGGCTTTGGCATTAGGGTGTTGTTTGGTCGCATCGTTTAATTTGTTAAGGTCTATTGCGTGACCCCAATCATCCTCTACCATCACAGGTATTGCGCCGAGGCGGATGACGTTTTCTTTCATACGCGCACCAAACACCCCGTTTTGGCAAATAATGACTTTTTCACCGGCTTCAATTAGGTTTACAAAACAGGCTTCCATGCCAGCAGAGCCTGGTGCCGAAATTGGTAAAGTCAGCTCATTATTAGTTTGGAACGCAAATTGTAACAAGGCTTTGACTTCATCCATTAATTGTATGAATATTGGATCAAGGTGGCCAATAGTAGGGCGTGACAAGGCCTCAGATATACGAGGGTTAACATCGGATGGGCCAGGGCCCATCAATGTTCTGCGTGGCGGGTGAAAGCTCATAATTATATATGTTTAATTGATCAGTTTTGAATGATGATTATAGTCTTGAAAAATTTTGAAGCGAATGATGTCAAATGACTGTTCGCTATTGATGCGAAGAATGTGGGCTTACTAGTTTTAAATGTACCTACTTGTTTCTACCATAATAGTCGCCGAGTAACATTTGAAATTGCAAAGAAAAACGAACCTGGCTTTTATGAGAACGATTCCGAATTTCATTTTCCCAACGAAAATCAATACCTGTTTCAATATAAAACCAAGGCCTCAAAAAAGGCGTTATATAAGTAAAAGAAGTACCGTATTCGGGTATATCAACAGCCCTTTCAGTTTCACCGCGTACGTAGATCCGTGATGAAATACCTCTTTTAGAGGTAAAGGAGTGATGCCATACGCCACTTGTTATCCATTCATAATTTTTTGTGTCCTGAGTATATTTTAAGCTAGTATCCCATTCCAGAATGTCATTATTATCAAGAATATGAGTGAAATCTAATGTCGAACTTGCTCCAAATTTATCATCGCGTTTCCAAAATATGGTTTGCGTTGTGCGCCATGAGCTACGTGGTGATGTCTGAAATAGATGCCTGTGAGCTAATCTAGCATAGCCTGCGATGCCACTACTTACTTTGGCTCCAATCGAATAATCAAAACCATTATTGTTTTTATTAGGGTTGCGATAGCCAAGTCCAATCAACCATTCATCTTCTTCTTCATCGGCGGAGCGTAAACCCACTTCACTAATGCTGTCTTCATTAGTTTCGGTATTAGAAATATAACTGTCTTTATCTACGCGACCAATAAACGCATTTAAACGACTACTAACGTTAGGCAGCCGAGCGTTAATTCTGACACGCACTTTAGGGTCGAAGCCATCTTGTTCATCTTGGCGGAAGCCGAGTGAGATTTTGCCACTAAAATTATCATCATTAAACTGATGATCATCGCCAAACAAGCTATCTACCCATAAAACAGATAAACATACTCGGCGATGCGTGTCTTCTCTCATACGGTCTATCCATTCCTTGGTTGGCAGTTCGAAAAGACATTTTGTTCCATCGTTTCGACTCACATGATCAATCGTTTTTTGGCTAGACTCTTGATTGTTTGGATCAGTTGTTTCTAAATCTGTTTGCGCCAGAGTGTTGTTGCCAACTAAAGAGGCTGAAAAAATAAATAAAACAGGTAAAAACCTTTGTCTGATTTTATTTTTAGCACTCATTATTGATATTTTAAATTCCTATATTAACGCCGTATTAGTACTTAACAATGGATTTAGCTCTGCCAATTGCTTAGAAATCATCGTAGTCTTGAACTTCATGATAATATCTTTTTCTGGTAATTTCATCAGGGTTTAATAAACCCAAATAAATTTTTTCAACGTCATCTTCGAGTTTCGTAATGAACTCGATTTGTTGGTCTTGTTGAGCAGATATTGATAATGCATTAGCCCATGTAGAAAGCATTTGAGAGTTAATTAATCGCACATCATTATCTCTTGCCCATTCAAGTGAAATACGTAAACCGAGTTTATCTAATCGATCTTTGGTATTTTCTACATCATCTGTGTTGTCTAAGCTTGACGTTACCATCTCACTCATATGATTCCAACCGTTTGGAGAGAGAATAGATCCATTATAAAAACGTTTGACCCATATTAAATGATCGTTGGTTTCGGTTGATGTTGTACAACCTTTACTGATATTTTGGCAATATTCAATAAATATTTTTTGCGGCGGTAAATCAGCGGACCATGACTGATCTCTGAAAAAAGTTGTACATGCTTGAATTTGCAGGATGATAATGAAGCCAATTATTCGGTTGAACATAGTGAGGTTTAATTAATCGATGATAATTTAGTGTAAGAGATTTTAGTCTGTCTATTTAATAGCTTTGTCAAGATTAGTTAAATGTGGGTATAAGTGTATGGTTTTTCTTGTTGGGAAAATGTCTAATAAGTCTGAAATCATTATATGAATATTCGAGTAGGTTAATATGATATCAAGTGTTTCGACATATTCGTAATTTAACTAAAAAATTAATAGGGTGTTTTACAATGGATCTAAGAAAAAGAAGAAGCCAAGAAAAACTGCAAGTCGCTCTTGCACATCATTTGCAAAGTCAAACTATTGATGAAATTACGATTGGTGAGTTAACCCAAACTGCAGGTGTTAGTCGGCAGACATTCTACTCTAACTTTGATAGTAAACAATCCATTTTATTAAATAGAATTGAGTCATTGTTTGATAAAACACGGATTTATTTTGAAGCCAATTCTACTCGTGAAGATTTGGGCCGTGAAGAGATTATTGAAATTAGTTTAAAACATTTTTTAGTAGAATGTGATAAAGATCAAGCAATGATGCGTGCTGCGTTTACAGGGCAAGCGGGTATTCAGTGCTTGTCGCTTTTAAAAACTTTATTTACTAAATTTATTTCTGATCGATTTAAAATTTTATTTAACTTTAATTTCGATAAAAAAGAACTGGATATTATTACTGACTTTTATGCGGGTGCATTTATCGGTACGATTCAGGGCTGGTTAACCAATGATGATCCTAATAGAAATGTAGACTTTGTTGTTAAACAAGTTGGTCTATTAATGCCGCATGGGTTAGATGCTTATCTACCGGCACATAGTTGATTTGTTAAACATGTTTTTTTTATGAGGAAATGAATTTTATATGTCTGTCTATTCTGTTGTTGCTGATTAATAAATGCCACATAATGTCAGTATGAATGAGTATTTGAATATTGCAATTCAGGCAGCAACCAAGGCAGGGCAATATATCGCTGAATCAGCTAATAAGCTTGATGAAATTGAAGTTACCGAAAAGAGCTTACATGATTATGTTTCTGAGGTCGATCGTAATTCAGAATCCATCATTAGCTCTTTAATTTTAAAAAACTTTACAGAACATCGTATTCTAGGTGAGGAGTATGGGCAGCAAGGTAGCTCTGATAGTGATTATCAATGGATAATTGACCCACTAGATGGTACAACAAATTTTTTACGATCAATTCCACATTACGCTGTTTCAATAGCAATGTTATATAAAGGTGAATTAGCCTTAGGGGTTATTTATGACCCTGCTAAACAAGATTTGTTTTATGCAGAAAAAGGCCAAGGCGCATTTTTAAATAGAATGTCAATTTCAGTAAGCAAAAGACCAACGATTAAAGGTGCATTACTTGCGACGGGTGTTCCATTTAATGGTGATAATTTAACTCAAATTTCATCGTTTACCCGTACCATGGAAGAGCTATTATCCTTACAAACAAGCGGTATTCGTCGTTTAGGTTCAGCTGCATTGGATTTGGCCTATATAGCTTGCGGTCGCTATGACGGATACTGGGAAGCTAACTTACAGTCCTGGGATATTGCGGCAGGGGCCTTATTGGTTGCTGAAGCGGGTGGTCAAGTAACTGATTTGGATGGAAGTAGTAGATACTTAGAGTCTGGCAACATATTGGTTGGTACTGTTGAGTTGCATAAAACAATGCTTAATATTACTAAACGTTGTTACGAGGTTCAAAAAGTCTAACGCTTATTTTTGAGAAAATTTATCGAGCGCTTCACCAGTTAATCGATATACCGTCCATTCGTCTTGAGGTTTTGCTCCGAAAGATTGATAAAAATCAATAGCCGGTTGATTCCAATCTAAAACACTCCATTCAACACGACCATAGTCATTGTTAACAGCTATTTTTGCTAATTCTTTTAACAAGCCTTTGCCAGCACCTAAACCGCGAGAAGATGGTGAGACGTATAAGTCCTCTAAGTAAATTCCTTGTTTACCCAGCCAAGTAGAATAGCTATAGAAATACACAGCATATGCGATTGCTTCGTCATTAATTTCGGCAATAAGAGCATATGCTTGTGGTTTGTCGGGAAACAAAGTCGTGCGTATTTCTTCCACTGTTGTTGCGACTTCCAGAGGTGCTTTCTCATAGATGGCTAATTCAGTTATAAATTGAAAAATAATTTCTGCATCATCAATGTTTGCAGGTCTGATATTTAGTATATTCATGATATTTAGGTGTTTTTAAAATATAGTAAGATGATCTTAAATCACTAAAACAATAACAAGTTAAGTCATTTATCAAATTCGTAGTTGATATAATAAGGGTTCGTTAACGACAAGTCCTAGGAAATTTTTTGTGAGTCCATTTAATAAGCTAATTAAATTCGGAGTTGTCGGGGTATTTGCTACATTAATCCATATTGTGATTGCATCTTGGTTAATCGAAGGTTCGATTCAATCACCTGTGCCTGTAGCAAATATAATTGCTTTTTTGTTCGCTACTTCATTTTCATATATAGGTAATACTAAATGGAGCTTTGCCGAACAATTTAATCGTAGTAACGGCAGCCGCTTTGCAGTGACCGCTTCGATCGGTTGTGTGTTGGCCTTCAGTTTATCTTGGTTGGCGCAAGGGATGGGTTTTCATTACCTAATAGGGATTGCTCTAATTGTTCTATGTATACCTGCGATGACATTTTTAAGTCATTTTTTCTGGACTTACCGACCTAAAGATGAACGTCAATAATAGTTTCGATAAGCGCATCATGGTTTAAGTCTTCTATCGGTGAGGAGCGCATATTACCAGCTAGCAAGAGCACTAAAAGTGCCATAATCGCAACCTGAAACAGTAACAAAAGTAAAATGCCACTAATTGTAGAAAACCAGCCAATAATTGTTAATCCAACAATTTTTGCGATGACCATAATTGCTAAGGCTAATAAAATCGCCGCTGCAAAAATAGCACAAAATAGAGTAATTCTAACTAACACGCTCTCGGCAAACACCATTATTGAACGAATACCATGCAAGGTCAGACTGACTAAATTCATTTTGCTTTGTCCTGCGTAACGACTGCCTCTGGCAACCGATACTCTAGAAACACGCAACTTTGAGTTTAGGACAGAGGCAGCCAGATGTACTCTTGTTTCAGGGCTTCTGGCTATTCGGTTTACCGCTTGTTTAGTCATTACCATAAAATTCCCGAAGCTGATATTGCGTCCTACTAAGATTCTAAATAGCCATTGATAGATAAAATAAAATGTTTTAAATGTAAGAGTCTCAACGCGTGATGCACGTTTGGCAACAACGACATCGGTCTCAGGTTTTTCAAGTTCGGCAAGCAAAGCGTGAATGTCTTGCGGTAGATCTTCGCCATCACTATCCATGACGATGGCATGTTCAAAATCTATATTATTAGCAGCATATGCAAGGCCAACTGCAATGGCATTCTGATGGCCAACATTGCGTCGAAGTCTTATAATGTGGCCACTTAGACCGTGATTTTCTAGATCTTCTTTTTCAATCTTTGTATTGATTGAACCATCATCAATAATAACTAAAGTATGATTGGCACCATATTTTTTAGCTAATTCTTGGCAGAATTTTTTAGCCGCGACATCCTCATAATAAGGAGTAATAACAACAGTTTTATTGTCCATAAATATTACTTGAATTGGTAATGTTGAATTGTATCAATGATCTAATTGAGTACTTAATCTTAAAAGGCTAACACACATTGCCCAGTGCTCAGAATTTTTAGCGTAATATAGAGAACCTCCAGGTGTCTAGAGAAAGCCTAAACCCTAGATCTTCTCTATTACTCTTGGGACATCCTTAAGGGGCTATTCTAAAGGTTTTCTATTTTTCTGAAATCAATTCTACTAATTTTTTTCGATAAACTATTAATAGCAAACACAAGCCAAAAAACCAAACCCACTGACCATTTTCTTTAGAAACTTGAACCCAGTAACTTAATTTGCCGACACTGCGTGGTGCGGCAAAACCAAACCAAAGATCTTCATTGAGGTCTTCTGCAATAAGTTGATAATCTCCGTGCGGCGCTTTAATCAGAACCTCTCGCCATGTTTCAGCATATAAAGAGCTGCGAACGTCTGGTTTAATGATTATTTCTTCTTTGCTTGTTACATTGACTAGCGTGAGTGACATGCCAGGATAACCTGTATATCCAGTGACCGGAATCATTGCATAATTACGATTTAAATTGAATGGTTTACTCACAAACTTGCCTGTCCCTTTATTGCCTTGCCGCGCAAAATTATACGACCCTATAACGGTTTCACTAAACAAATTGCCGCCGTATTTTCCAGTTGAGCCAAAAAACAATCCATGCTGGATAAATGCTGATCCACTAGTCTCGTTAGCACTACTGGTTAGCAAGGGAGGTCTTTGTAATTGGTAGGGCAGAATGTTTTCTGCTTGAAATTTTATTAGACTTCTTCCCAGCGTGAGTGGACGAGGAAACGGAACATGTCTAAAGTTTTTGCCTTCTAGCCAACCCTCGTCGTGGGTGTTGATAAACTGCCTAACATTTTCTTCTTGATATGGAATAACGTAATCACGATCCTCTAATGTGTAAAGCAGGACTTCAATGCGATAGGGAATGGCGATTACTAGTGTGATAATCCAAGCCACCACTAAAAATTGATTAATTGTTTTTGGCAGACGGAATTGTTTCTGTTGAACAAAAAGTAGTGCGAACGAGCTGGCTACAAATGCTAGGGCTATAAAATCAGCATATCGACGAGCGGGTCCTGAGCCGCCTGTATCTCGTGCAGTTGCAATTGCGACAGCAATAATAATTATAAAACCAAAAACAGATAATAAAAATGGCACCAACTTAGAGTTGTTAGTGTTATTGGAAAGTAAATTCTTAAAAATAACAAGAATTGGTATTAAAAATATGAAAAATGGCCAAACATGGGTTCTAACCGGCCATGACATGGTTTTAGTAAACGTTAAGAACCAGTTTGTCATATCGATGCCTGATAAACCGGGGGTACTACCAGATTGTATCGCGATTAAATAAATACCAAATGCACCGGCAAAGCCTGCTGTGATTGAAGTCCACAGGTGGTGGCGTCGCTGGTCATTATTCGCCCACGCATAAATGAGATAAACTGCGGAGACGGAAACTCCAATAAAACTACCGCCGGCCAAAGTTAAGCCGCCGCCAAACAAACAAAACATGCCTAGACACCACCTTGCAGATAAAAGTGGGTAGGCGGCATACCAACAGCCAAGTACGGCAAAGAGCGTCATGAAATAGACATGAGATTGCACTCCCCACAAGCTATTTACTAATGAAATAGGGTATGTCCAAACGATTAGTATTAGTGAAATAATTGGTATTGGATTGATTTCGTGACGATGAGTGAATGCAATGCGTATTAAAAATAAACCTGTAATTGTCCAAGTGACTGAGTTTGCAACCATCATAACAATGGTGTCCCATTGTCGGTTATTTAACTCAAACAAGCCCACAGCGAGTAATCTACCAAACACTTGCCGATGCTCATTCGCGTCAACGGTAATATCGTGAAAAGTTAATCCTCTTGTGATGTGGTCATAAAGTAATCCGCCCATGCCCCAATCGTCCCAGTAGGGCATATAATCGCCAAAAGCATGGATGATATGTAGCCTGACACCAAAAATAATTAAACCAAAAGCGATCAATGCTTTTGCAGTCATGAGATTGTTATCTGTAATCTTTTTCAATGTTGTGTGTGAGCTTTGATGTGTTGTATTTTTTAATTGCGGCAAAGTTTCAATGTCTGCTTGAACTACTTTTATAAAACTCTATGGTAAAAAAACAAACTCTAAAAATGATGACTCATAATTGGAGGTACTGCATATTTACGGCTCAAGTCACCTCCGCTTTTTCTGATGGCATTAGTGCAAGAAATTATTTTCTACCTTAATTTTGAAGAGTGTTAATTACTTTCAAGGTAGCGTAGATCGCAGCAATTACCTGGTTTGAATGTACGCCACGAGTGGTGATTTTTTTACTGTTATCCAACTGCCAAGTAATAGCGGCTTCAGTGAGCGCATTCGTTTTACCGCCTCTTGGAATATGTACTTGATAATCAACAAGGTTTGGCCGAGTAATATTGGTGCTCTTTGTAAGGATTGTATCGAGCGCATCAATGAAAGCGTCGAAGCCACCATTGCCAGTTCCTTTTTCAGTATATGAAATATCATCGATAACGATACACAGCTCTACTTCCGCTTCATTGTTTAGACTGCTGTAAGTTTTGCAGTCAACTAGGCGAACATGTTTCAGATCTCGGTTTTCAAGTACATCAGTAATAATGAAAGGTAAATCGTCGGGTGTAATTATTTGTTTTGAATCACCAAGTTCAATTACTTTTGCCAGCACTTTTTTTAAATCTTCATCGCTGAGTTTGATACCCAGTTCATCCAAGTTTTGTTCGAGTGAGGCTTTGCCAGCTAGTTTGCCTAGTGCATAACTGCGTTTTCTCGAAAATCGCTCAGGAGATAATTTAGTTACATAGAGGTTGCCTTTTTTATCACCATCGGCATGTATGCCAGCAGTTTGAGTAAAAACATCGCTACCCAAAATTGGTGTATTACAGGCAACAAACTTTCCTGAAAAACTCTCCACCATCTGACTTAAGTCAACAATATGCTTTTCATTAATGTTTAATTCGAAGTTCATTTTGTCGCGTAAAACGACTGCGACTTCTGCGAGAGAGGCATTGCCCGCTCGCTCGCCTAAGCAATTTACAGTACAGTGAATATTACGTATGCCAGCGCTGACAGCCGCCATAACATTAGCGGTTGCCAAACCATAATCGTTATGTGGATGGAAATCGAACTTTAAGTCAGGGAACCTCATTATCATGTCTTGCATGCTGGCGGTCACTTCGCTCGGAGACATCACACCTAAGGTGTCAGGCAACATAAAGTGTTGAATATCTTGGTCTTTAAGTGCAGTAACTAAGTTATAGACGTATTCTGGCTTGTCATGATAGCCGTTTGACCAATCCTCTAAGTAGACATTAACCGAGATATCGTTTTTCTGTGCGTAGGCGATCGTTTTTTTAATCTGTTCTATATGCAGCTCAGGGCTCGTTCTTAGCTGTTTTAAACAATGGTTTTCACTGCCCTTAGTCAATAAGTTTATAACCTTACCACCAGCACCTAGAATCCAATCAACACTTCGCTTGATATCGACAAAGCCAAGCACTTCTACTTTGTCTAAATGACCATTTTCGGCAGCCCATTCATTAATTTGTCGTACTGCAGTTTGCTCGCCTGCAGACACACCCGCAGAAGCAACTTCGATTCGATCAATATTAAGTCGACCGAGTAAAGCTTGCGCGAGGCTTAATTTTTCAGAGGGAGCAAATGAAACTCCCTGTGTTTGTTCACCATCACGAAGAGTGGTGTCCATCAGTGTGACATGAGGCATTTTATATTGAGCTTAAGTGTTTATATTTCATTGATTTCTATACACTTAACTATATAGGCTTTAAGCCAAAAAATAAAAGAGTTTAGCTCGCTTACAAGCCTGATATTCCAGGCTTATTTATTGCTTTGCAGAAGAAAAAATGTTGAATAAAGCCTTACGTTGAGAAAAAATGAATAAGATAAGGCCTATTTGCCAGAATAAGCCACCACGCTCTAATAGCTGTTGGGCTAAATAACTCATTCGACCGACCGTGCGAGGTGCCGCAAAACCAAACCAAAGATCTGTATTTTGGTCGTGAGCGATCAATCGATATTTGCCAGGTGTTACAGCGTAAAAGTTATCTAGCCATTGATCTGCGGATTCCATTCCTACTTTTTCAGGTATTAAAATTCTTTGCGCTCCAGTTTTACTATTAACTAAGGTGAGACTAAGTTCATGCAAACCTAAAAAACCCAAACTTGGTATCATCATATAAGGACGTGTTAGCTCAAACTCTTGGCTAGTAAAGTCCCCGACAGCCTTCATGCCATCTGCAGTGGTATAGGAGCCAAGCATCGGCGCTCCAAAATAGTCGACGCCTGCTATTTTTGAATAAAATAAATAAGAATTATTGGGTTTAAAAACTGATCTGTTTTGTGCTGTTTGAGTAATTAACGGCTCAGGTTTTTGTAACTGATAAGGAAGTATGTCGGATTTCTCAAACTCAATAAAGGCATTAGCAAGCATTTCACCATTATGAAAAGGAATATGACGAAATGCTTTATCGTTTAGTGCGGATTCATCTTCTTGGAAAATAAACTGCCTAACATTTTCAGTTTGGAATGGCACCGTTTCTTGTCTGTCTTTGAGGGTATAGCGCATAATTTCTATCTGAAAGGGTAGAGCAGACACAAATATAATAACCCAAGCTAGAATCAACGACTTTTTGATAGTGTTAGTCTCAGTCTGAATTAATAGAAGTGCTAGGGCGCTAGCGATTGAGCCGAGCGCAAGGAACTCTAAATAACGACGAGAAGGCCCTTCTCCATTAAACGCTCGAGCTACTGCAATTGCTAAGGCAATAATGGTGACGAACAGGTAAAGGCATAGTGTAAACCTGACGAGGGCTGAAGGTGATGATTTACGCATCAATATTTCAAGTAGCAGCCAAACTGGTGGAATTAAAAATATTAAAAATGGCCAGGCGTTTGGTGTTTTCGGCCAAGACATTGATTTAGCAAAAGTAAGAGCCGAGTTAACTAAATTAAACGTCTCGCCAGAAGGTGGTGAACTAGCAGACTGTAGATAGATTAAACTAAGACCAAATGCAGCAGCCAATGTGGCTGCAAATAGCGTGATTAAATGATCTTTACGCTGAGCTTGATCTGTAATGCAAATCAGGGCAAAGACAACAACAACAGCAACGGCGGCAAAGCTGCCGCCGGCCATACTTAAACCTGCGCAAAATAAGCATGCCAGACCTAGCCACCATAGCCCTGATAATGCTTTCTGGTTGATAAACCAGCAGCCAGATACGCTCAGCAAAATCATCATATAGTTATGAGTCTGTACTCCCCATAATGTATTAACTGGCGACACTGGGTATAACCAAATCGCCAGAATTAATACCACAAAGGCTAGTGGCTTGAATTCTTTTTGATGGGTCTTAGCGATCGTTAGCAATAATAAACCGCACAATGTCCAGAGCCCTGAATTGATGATCATCATCACCATTGGATCCCATTGCTGTTGATTTAAGTTGAATACGAAAACTGAAATTAGCCGATTGAAGAGCATCCGATGCTCGTTGACGGGGGCGAAAAAGTCAGCAAAGCCAATTTCGCCATTTAAAAAACTATGTAAAAAACCAGCTATACCCCAGTCATCCCAATAGGGCATTGAAACAGCCAGCCTCTGGATAAGGTCTAGACGTACACCGAAAATAATCAATCCTAACGACAGAATCGTTAGGATTGATAGTTTGGCAGTAAACGGTTTATTTTCGATCAGCAATATTTAACTTGCCCACAACCATGGGAGCTCTTGCTTATGTTTGGTTTCGTACTCGCCGATTTTATCAGTATGTTTCAGCGTTAGACCAATATCATCTAAACCAAGTAACATATTGTTTTTGCGAAACCCATCAACTTCGAATGAAATATTTAGGCCGCCAGGTGTGCTAACTGTTTGCTCTTCTAAATCTACATCAAAAGCGACCCCTTCGTTATCGCTGATTTCACTCATTAGTGCCTTAAGAGTTTCCGCATCAACAACTATTGGTAAGATCCCGTTTTTAAAACAGTTATTATAGAAGATGTCAGCAAAGCTGGTTGAGATGATGGTGTTGAAGCCATAGTCGTCGATAGCCCAAGGGGCATGCTCACGCGATGAACCACAACCAAAGTTATCACCCGCAACTAAAACTTTAGCGCCTTTGAAATTAGGGTTGTTGAGTTCGAATTCAGGGTTGTCAGAGCCGTCATCAAGAAAGCGCCAATCGTGGAATAAGTGTTGACCGAAACCCGTTCGTTCGACTTTTTTCAAGAATTGCTTGGCAATGATCTGATCGGTATCAACATTGGCTCGATTCATCAAGGCCGCGACACTGGTGTGTTTAATATATTTTTCCATTGTTTTATCTCTTATCTATTTTTAAGGTAAGTTTAGAAGCCCGTACTTTAGAAATCTGTACTATAGGTTGCGAATGTCAACGAAGTGACCGGCACCCGCAGTGGCCGCAGCCATCGCAGGAGAGACAAGGTGTGTTCGACCACCTTTACCCTGTCGGCCTTCAAAATTACGATTAGAGGTTGATGCGCAACGCTCACCAGGTTTTAGTTGGTCACCGTTCATTGCTAAGCACATCGAACAACCTGGCTCACGCCATTCCCAGCCTGCTTCAATAAAAATTTTATCTAGTCCTTCTTGCTCAGCCTGTTCTTTCACAGCGTATGAACCAGGTACGGCCAGTGCAGTCACATAGTCTGGTACTTTAGTGCCTTTTGCGACTTCAGCGGCGGCGCGAAAATCTTCAATACGTGAATTAGTACACGACCCTAAGAATACATAATCAACTTTAATATCAGTGATCTTAGTGCCTGGCTCTAGATTCATATAATCAAGGGCGCTTTGACAAGCGATTTGTTTACCTTCAAGATCAAAATCACTAGGTGCAGGTACCGTTTTATCTACTGGTACAACTTGTTCAGGTGATGTTCCCCAAGTGACTTGTGGGGCAATGTCATCAGCTTTAAGCTCAATAACGGTATCAAACTTAGCATCGTCATCACTCGGCACTGTTTTCCAATAAGCTACCGCTTGATCCCATTGTTCACCCTTTGGTGCAAACTCTTTGCCTTCAAGGAATTCATAAGTTTTCTCATCTGGGGCAACCAAACCAGCACGTGCACCACTTTCGATGGCCATATTACAAAGCGTCATTCGACCTTGCATGGATAATGCACTTATTGCGTCACCAGCGTATTCGATCACGTAACCGTTACCACCTGCGGTACCAATTTGACCAATGATAGCAAGTGCTATGTCTTTAGCCGTGCTGTATTTAGATAAAGTTCCGTTAACTTTAACCAACATAGTTTTTGATTTTGATTGTGGCAAGCACTGAGTTGCCATCACATGCTCAACTTCAGAGGTGCCAATACCAAATGCTAGTGCACCAAAAGCGCCGTGCGTAGCCGTGTGGCTATCACCACAAACGGTGACCATGCCTGGATGCACAAATCCATGCTCTGGCACAACCACATGGATGATGCCATTATTTTTGCTTGCCATATCATAGAGCGTTAAACCGTGCTCAGCGCAATTATTGATCATAGTTTGTACTTGCTTGGCACCAATAGGGTCTGTCAACGTCAAGCGCTCACTAAGTTTGGTTGGAACACAGTGATCCAAGGTCGCCAAAATGCTGTGAGGGTTGCGAATTGGGCGGTTAGCAATTTTTAAGCCCTCAAATGCTTGTGGACTAGTAACCTCATGCATTAGATGACGATCAACGTACATTAAGGCTGCTTGGCCGGGCTCTTGATGCACAAAGTGCGAGTCCCAGATTTTTTCATACATGGTTTTTGACATGATTATTCTCTTTTAATTTTATCTATCTAAAAATGAATCGGGTATTAATCTAAGACTTGGACTATTAAAGCCAAATCGTTATGGCGTGAATAATAGTAAAACATCAGTAATAATACAAATTCATTGTTTTTATAATATTGATTCCATATTGGAATACCTATAGTCTTGAAATATGGATATTTCATCTGTGCAAGCGTTCATTGCGGTGGCCCGCTGTGAATCATTTTCCAAAGCTTCTGAGCAGCTGTTTATTACACAGCCTGCGGTCAGCAAACGCGTTGCCAGTTTGGAACAAGAATTAGGAATGCGCTTATTCAATCGAATTAATCGCCAGATCAGTTTAACCGAGGCAGGCAAGCAATTACTGCCTAAGGCGCAAGATTTAGTTAATCAAGCAGCTGATATGCAACGCTATGCAACTAACCTGAACGAAGATATTGCGGGTACTTTGTCAATCTCAATCAGTCATCATATTGCCTTGCATCGCATGCCACCAATTTTGCGAGAGTTTAATCAGTTGCATCCGCATGTGGAGTTGGATATTCAATTTGAAGACTCAGATCAAGCCTTTAGCGCGGTAGAGCATGGTGACATCGAGTTCGCTGTGATCACCTTGCCGAGCAAACTACCAATGAATTTACAGTCCGAGGTAGCTTGGACAGATGATCTACATATTGTGGTTGGTTTAGAACACCCTTTAGCAAAAAAAACTACCTCGAATTTAGCAAGCTTAAGTCAGTATCCTTGCGTACTGCCAGGCGCTGAAACAGAAACTCATCAAATTATGCAACGTGCCTTCGATGCGGAAAATTTAATAATGAGCGTCCAAATGATTACTAATAACCTACAATCACTTAAAATGTTGGTGGTTGCAGGAATTGGTTGGTCTTTATTGCCTACAACCATGCTTGACCAAGACTTATATTTATTGAATTGTGATAAAACACTCACTCGCAACTTGGGTGTTGTGGTTCATCGTAAACGGAGCCTCTCTAATGCGGCACAAGCAATGAAGAAGCTATTGATTCCATGACATGATGTTGAGCAGTTTGATGCTACATTTGATAAATAATCAAAAATAAATATGAAGAAGTTAATGATGAAAGTGGTTTTGATACTAGATGTCAGAGCGGTTGCTTAGTGCTTTGCATAATTAGATGTAAGATTTAACAACATTCGGAGGTTCTTCGATGTTAAATTTCTAGTAATCTTAGTAATATATGGGGTGTTGCATTCATTATTTAAGCGGAGAAAATATGTCAGTCGATTCATCACAACGTGTGGCCATTGTCGCTGGCCTGCGGACCCCATTTTTACGTATCGCCTCAGGTTACAGTAAAGTCCTTGCTAGAGCACTTAGCTCGCATTTAATTGCCGAACTTGTCGAACGTACTAATCTAGATAAAAAAGAACTGGAAATGTTGGTGTTTGGCCAAGTAGTGATGGCACCCGATGCGCCCAATATTGCACGTGAGGTTGTGATGGGCGCTAACTTACCTGTTGAAGTCGATGCTTATAGCATCTCTCGGGCTTGTGCGACTAGCTATCAAACCGCCATTGATGTGTATCACAATATTATCTCTGGCAATATCGAGGTTGGTATTGCTGGTGGGTGTGATGTAATGTCGCAGCCGCCGATTAGTTTCAATAAAAAAATGACTGAAGCGATGGTGCGCGCTAGCTATTCAAAATCGCTCGGTGCTAAATTAAAAAGCTTCAAAGGAATAGGTTTAAAAGACATTATGCCAACGCAACCCGCCATTAAAGACCCTTCTGGTGACTATACGATGGGACAGGCGGCTGAGAAAATGGCCAAAGAGAATGGCATCTCTCGGCTGGATCAAGATGCCTTGGCACACCAAAGCCACATCAACTCAGCAAATGCTTGGGAACAAGGTTGGTTTGATGATCAACTTATGAATGTGATTTTAGGTCCAGATTATAAAGCGATTGAGAAAGATAACTTGGTACGTTCCGATTCAGTGCTAGAGAAATACGCTAAATTAAAACCTGCCTTTGATCGTCAAAATGGTTCAGTTACCGCGGCCAATAGCTCACCCCTCACCGACGGCGCTAGCGCCGTTTTGATGATGAGTGAAAGTAAAGCCAAAGCGTTAGGCTATACGCCGCTTGGTTATATTAAAAGTTACGCCTTTGTTGGTATTGACCCAAGTTGGCAAATGTTAATGGGGCCATCTTTTGCTACGCCCATAGCATTAGACCGAGCTAGCTTAACACTGGCCGATATGGATTTGATTGATATGCACGAAGCCTTTGCTGCGCAAGTATTATCCAATACACAAGCTTTTGAATCTAAAAGCTTTGCCAAAGAAAAATTAAACCGTAGTAAAGCGATTGGCACAATCGATTGGAATAAGTTTAATGTCACTGGTAGCTCTATTTCACTGGGACGTCCATTTGCTGCCACGGGTACCCGACAATTAACGCAAATGCTTTATGACTTAAAACGAACTGGTGGACAACATGGCTTAATTACTGCCTGTGCTGCTGGTGGGCTAGGCGCTGCAATGATTGTGGAGGCTGCGTAATGACTGAGAAAAATGTGTCTAAGAAAACAGCGACAAAAATAGCAACGGTTAAGAAAAAGGTATCAAAGAAACAAGCAACCAAAAAAACTGTGACAGAGAAAAAAATGTCTATATTTACGTTAGAAAAAAATAATGGCATCGCCAT
>JALZWI010000051.1 GCA_023299895.1 Arenicella sp.
TGATTGGCTTGCCAGAATCTCAAGGCATTCCTCGGTATAGTTTTGGTACTTTATATCTGCTGGATAATTTGCCTTTAATTCCAGTGCTACTCGGACTTTTTGCGTTGCCAGAACTAATGGAACTGACGATCAAAAATGTCTCAATATCACGCACTGACAAAGACCAAGATAACAAAGCGGGGTTACTCCAAGGTGTGAATGACGCTTTTAAGAACCTATGGTTAGTTGTTCGGTGCAGTGTGATTGGCTCCTATATCGGTATGCTACCGGGTCTCGGTGCATCAATAGTCGGCTGGGTTACTTACGCGCATGCCAAACAAAGCGTAAAAGATGATTCTCAATTTGGCCAAGGCGACGTTCGAGGCTTGCTGGCCCCCGAAGCATCCAATAATGCTCTACGTGGCGGCGCGTTAATTCCCACGCTAACCTTAGGTATTCCTGGCAGTGTCGGAACCGCAATTTTAATGGGTGCGTTGATAATGCATGGCTTACGCCCTGGCCCTCGCATGTTGACCGACGAATTGCCAATGACATTCAGCTTCGTTTGGATCATCGCCTTTGCTAGTGTTTTCGCTACATTGATTTTGTTGAAAACCGTCAACCAAGTGGCCAAAGTCGCTCAATTACCTGGTCATTTAGTTGTGCCTGGTGTTCTGTTATTTGTATTAATGGGAGCTTGGCTTGGCAGTGCATCGATGGGCTCCTGGATTAGTTGTCTGATTTTCGGTGTGATCGGTTTTATCATGAAACGAGGTGGTTGGCCGCGCCCGCCAGTGATTCTAGCCCTAGTACTTGGGCCTTTGTTGGAGCGTTCTTTTCAGATTAGCACGAATATTCATGGTGGCATTGGCTGGCTAGGGCGCCCCATAGTAATTGGCATTTTACTCATCATAGTTATCAGTATTGTGCTTGCCACTCGCGCCATCAAAAAACAAAAACTTTCCGGTAACATTCCAGCCGGAGAAGGTTCTGAGACAAACCCAACTGTCTCTTTGCCGCTAACACTGGCTCTATTTGTGATGTTTGTTGTTGGTGGCATTATTGCGCTGAGCTGGCCACCCGTTGTCAGGTTGTTTCCACTGCTGATTTGTATCCCTGGCACGATTTTTACACTAACCCTTCTTATCCAAGATTCATCAAGCGTTTATGCTCTTAAAACTGAATCCGGATCTTGGGGCACAACTTTCAAGCAAGCATCTAGTGATGCTTGGTTAGCCAAGGCCATTCCATTTTTTATCTATTTAAGCGCTATTATAATATTGAGTTTGGTGATTGGTCAAAAGCTGGCAGTGCCGCTCATGATCGCTTTGTATTTGATACGCTGGGGTAAATTCAGCAAACCACTTGTCGTGGCTTACGCTATTGGAGCCTGGGCAATTTTAGTATTTTTCTACGGCCAGGTCATGGGGCTATTGTTTCACCCATCTTACTTGGAGATCGCCACGCAAACTTCTTTACCTCGAAGTTTTGCTGACTGGCTAATTTTTTAACAGTTTTTTTATTAACAAATAAGCTTAACGTTATAGCTAAAAAAAACAAACGGAGACTTAATAATGTCTGATCCTCGCGCCCAGGCGCAACAAGAAATACGAGAAGTGCGCAAACGCATCACTAGACTCGATGACGATGGCATAGACCTAATACTCAGCCAAGCACGCTCGCATTATGGTTGGCAGGATAAGCCTATTACCGATAAAGACTTAAAAAACATCTATGAAATTATGGCCTCCGGCCCAACTTCCAATAACGGTCACCCAACTCGTATACTCTTTGCCCGCAGCGACCAAGCCAAACAACGACTTGTGCCTGCATTAAAAGGCAATAACGTTGAAAAAGTACTGACCTCTCCAGTGTGCGCGATTATCGCCTATGACATGGAGTTTTATAAACGCATGCCGGAACTGTTTCCTCATGACCCGGGAAAAATGCAAATGTTTATTGATGACCCACGACGTTGTGCTGACGATGCGTTTCGCAATGGTTCGCTGCAAGGCGCCTATTTTATGGTTGCGGCACGCGCACTTGGATTCGATGTTGGGCCAATATCTGGTTTTGACAATGATACACTTGACGCAGAATTCTTTGCCGACTCTTCGCTTAAGTCCAACTTTCTTTGTAACATCGGATACGGTGATGAAAACTACGTATGGCAGAAACTACCTCGACCTGCCTTCGATACGATCTGTGAACTAATTTAGCACGAACGAAATAAACATGATTCCAACGCAAACAGGGTTAATCCAATACGATCAAGATAAGGCAACACCTGGCTACCGAATGTTTTCAACGCTCGGCATAGCGAAAACGCGCCTGATTAATATGCTCGGAGAAGAAGTCCATTCTTGGGATTTAGCCTATGAGCCCGGCAATTTTGGCTACTTATTGCCAAATGGCAATATGTTATCGGCTTGCCGAACGCCTGACGGCCCTAAAGGCTTGCCTGCAAAGGGTGGCCTAATTCAAGAACAAGATTGGCAGGGCAATGTGGTGTGGGAGTTTCAAGATGACCTGCAACATCACGATATTCAACGCTGTAAAAATGGCAATACGCTTTATATTCGCTGGGAACTGCTCTCAAAAGAAAATGAAAAGCGTGTGCTGAGCGGACAGGATGGCAGTGAACACGCAGACGGCATTTGGGGCGATGTGGTGCGAGAGATCGAACCCGATGGTACTGTCATCTGGGAATGGCGCGCCGAAGATTGCGAGGAAATGTACGACTTCCCGCTCAATCCAATGTGCCCACGTCATGAATGGTGTCACGCTAATTGCATTACCCAGCTCGATAACGGCGATATATTGATTAATTTTCGTTACAACCACCTAATGGCGATTATTGATTACAAAACTAAGAAGTTTAGCTGGACTCTATGTGACTACTCCTATGGCCAGCAACACAGTGTATATCAATTGAAAAATGGTAATATCTTGTTTTTTGCCAATGGCGCAAATGTGTTGGGTGTCGGGCCTGAAGCCGGTTCACGTGTGATTGAGTTAGATCCAAAAACTAAGCAACCAGTCTGGCAATATGCCGGCACCCCAACGTTTTCATTTTTTAGCTGGTTTATTAGTAACGCCACAAGACTGAATTCAGGTAACACCTCAATCCTTGAAGGTATTAAAGGTAAGATGTTCGAGGTGACGTCAGAGGGTGAAATTGTTTGGGAATATGTCTCGCCTTACTTTGTGACTGAGCCTCACCCAATGTATACCGGTTCAAACCCAATTTTTCGTCATTATTTTTATTCGCCCGATTCAATTGAAGTTGCCGGTCGACTACCAGCCGATCCATGGCAAACTTAAGCTCGCAACATTAAATTAGGAGACCAACAATGTCTGTAACTTTATATCACTGGTGGGGATCCACTTGCTCAAGAAAAGTTCGATCTGCTCTTGCTGAGAAAGGTGTGTCTGACTGGAAAAGCGTGCATATCGATTTACACCAATTTGAAAATTGGGCACCTTGGTACGTCGAAATCCATCCAAACGGCGTTGTCCCAGCGCTGGTACACAATGATCGAACCGTTATCGAGTCGAGCGTCATCATGGAATATATTGATGACACGTTTGATGGCCCTGCATTGAAGCCTGAAGATACTTGGGAGCGTGCCAATATGCGTGTCTGGTTGGATAAATCCGAACATATCTTGCATAAAAATATGCACCTAATCTCGCATAACAAAAAACACGCACATCGTTGGTCTGAGTACATTGAACAACATAGTCGAGACGTACTAATGGAGATGGTCCGAAACCAACCCGACAAACAACGTCGTGCCGATGAAATTCGTAACGCTGATGGCATTGCCGATGATGTGGTGAACTTCTCAGTACAAAGAGTTATTGACGAATTAGATTGTATGGAAAAAGACCTAGCCTGCGGTGCATGGCTGTGCGGAGAGTCATTTTCGCTTGCTGACATCGCAGTTCTACCATTTATAGAACGCTTTGATGCTAATGGATACAATGAAGAAACTTCGGCGAGTAAACGACCTCGATTGGCTGATTGGTTTGAACGTATCAATCAGCGTCCTGGTGTTATTGAAGCCTACTCTTTTATGGACCCAGATACCGAAGCTTGTTGATAAGAGGCTTGTTGGTAAATAGACGCTCCAAAAAAAGCCCGGTAATTAGCCGGGCTTTTTTGTTTAGAGCTTAAAAATCTAATTATTTGGGTAGATGTTTGGTAATCGGTCTACACGGTACACAGACCACCCTAAACCTTCGTCTTTGAACTCCAACTCCCAAACCTTCTCTTTGCTTTCATCACTGGTTACTTCAAACCAACTAGCCCAGCGTTGAGCCTCTCCTGGTGGCACATTGGTATTAGTACCCGGCGCGGTTTCGCGCGCACCCGCGTTAATTAAAATGTTACCCGTTGCTGGCAGCCAATCGATGTCACCCAGATAGCGGTTATAGAACTGTTCTTGGTCGATTCCATATTCCCACGGCTGAGATACTTCCATTGTCTCTTCATTGACCGCATATTCAACACCGCGTGAATAGCTATCAGCTAGCGGCATACTGTCGTTATATGGCATGCTGCGATCGACACCGTTATCGTATAACAACAGAGTACCACGACCACTGTGCGAGATAGCATGGTGCTTATAAGACCATTCAACATCACCCACCGGTGTTAGTAGCTTATCTGTAAATTCTTCACTCCAGCCTTCAGGTGTACCTAAAACCCAAACTAACTCATCACTAGTCATGGAAACTTTAATTACCGCGTTTTGATAAGGCATGGACATAATGAAGGAGTTATCGGACTCATCATAAATAATCGCATTGCCGTGGGTATAGTCATACACAACACCCTCATGAACACCATCATAAT
>JALZWI010000052.1 GCA_023299895.1 Arenicella sp.
CCCCCCCCCCAAAACAACGTGTGTGATTTGCCTGATCCATAAAGGCGTTGCACAATGGGCACACTCTGGAGACAGCCGACTTTATTTAATTCGCAAAAGAAAAATCATTCTTGCGACCGAAGACCACGTTTCACAAAAGCCTGGTAGAAATGCACATAACAGTCCCATTAATCGGTGTGTCGGTGGACTAGAACTTCCCAGACCTGATATTAGTGAAACTCTAGAACTCGAAGTCGGTGACGCTCTAGTACTCTCCAGTGATGGTGCTTGGCATTCTTTTACTCCTGACGATCTTAACGAGTATGTTGATCCTAAGCACCCTACTCTTGGCTTAAATAGCTTGCTGCAAAAACTTGAACAACGCAATAAATCTCCCAGTGACAACCTCTCTATGGTGGTCTTATATTGGGGCATTAAACAGCTAGATAAACCAATGGTTAATGATTTTTATGAGGAGAACTCAATAACCTTTTTAGACAGTCATCAATCTGACGACGGTCCAGAAGACAACAAGGATCGACCCAAGTTTGATATGGAAAATTTAGACAAAACCATTACTGAAATTGAGAGCTTTATTACCGATGTTGGCGACAAAATCTAACGCGTCTTTTTTAGCCTCTCATCCACACAACTCTAATATAGAAGAATAATATGTCGTTAAGACCCAGTGGGCGTCAGCCTGACCAACTTCGAGAAGTGACAATTGAACGTAACTATACAGCGCATGCTGAAGGATCCGTGCTGATTAGCTGCGGCGGCACTAAAGTACTTTGTACCGCATCCGTAGAAGAACGCATACCTCATTTTTTAAGAGGAAAGGGCCAAGGCTGGATTACTGCTGAATACGGTATGTTGCCACGCTCAACAGGATCAAGAATGAATCGTGAAGCTGCTCGCGGTAAACAGTCTGGCCGTACTCAAGAAATCCAACGTCTAATTGGCCGATCTTTACGTGCCGCTGTTGACCTTCAAAAATTAGGCGAGAACTCGATCACGCTAGACTGTGATGTTATACAAGCTGATGGTGGTACACGCACTGCAGCAATCACTGGTGCCTATGTTGCATTAGTCGATGCTATCAATACTATGTTAGCAAAGGGCACAATCTCAAAAAATCCGATCACACGACAAATCGCCTCTGTGTCTGTCGGTATCTTTGAAGGTACGCCGGTGCTTGATCTTGATTACCCTGAAGACAGTAAGGCTGAGACTGACATGAATGTCATAATGGATATTGACGAGAATTTTATAGAAGTACAAGGGACTGCCGAAGGTGCACCATTTAGCCCTGCTGAGTTAAATGACATGATTAAACTAGCTGGCAAGGGCATCAGTGAATTAATGGAAATTCAAACATCAGCGCTTAATAATTAAGTGCTCACGTTATGACTAAAGTCGTTCTCGCTACCGGAAACCAAGGTAAGGTCGCTGAAATGCAACAAATCTTACAAGAATTTGGTTTTGAGGTTCTACCCCAAACACAATTCAATATTCCTGAAGCGATAGAAGATGGTTTGAGTTTTGTTGAAAACGCCATCAAGAAAGCCAGGCATGCCTGTTTACATACTCGCTTACCTGCAATTGCCGATGACTCAGGTCTAGAAGTTGAAGCACTCTTTGGGGCGCCTGGAATTTACTCTGCACGCTATGCAATAGGGGCAGGCGAAATAACGGATGCAGCGAATAATCAAAAGCTACTCGACGTCTTAAAAGATGAATCAAATCGAAGTGCACGGTTTCAGTGTGTGCTTGTGTATATGCAACACGCAAACGACCCAACGCCGATTATTTGCCAAGGTAGTTGGCAAGGAGAAATCGCCAAATCTGAAGTTGGTAGCAATGGCTTCGGTTATGACCCGCTGTTTTATATACCAGAACTTGATAGTCATTGCGCTGAATTAGAGCCTGCAGCCAAGAAAAAAATTAGCCATCGCGCGAAAGCGTTGGATATACTGAAAACACAATTATCGTTGCAATCATGAGCTTAAATTTAAACAAACATCCTTCATTTAAAGGTCGCAAAGGTCCAGTAGTAATATTAGTTGCGGATGGCGTTGGTATAGCACCTGCGAGCCCGAGTAATGCGGTGACTGAAGCAAATACACCAACCTTAGATTGGCTAACTGAACAGACTCTCTATACAGAACTAGCTGCTCACGGAACTGCCGTAGGCTTACCCTCAGATGATGATATGGGCAATAGCGAAGTCGGTCATAATGCCATAGGGGCAGGTCGAATTTTTGCACAAGGTGCTAAATTAGTAAATCAAGCGATTGCCAGTGGTGATGTGTTTGAATCTGATGTTTGGCAGCAAGCTATCTCACATGGCAAAGAACACACCTTGCACCTATTAGGCTTACACTCTGATGGTAATGTGCACGCACATACTCAGCATTTATATAAATTAATGACGGTCGCTGCCGAGCAAGGCGTGCGCGAATGCTGTTTGCATATTTTGTTGGACGGTCGTGATGTTGATGCTCGCTCTGCCTTAAAATACATCGGCGAAACGGAAAAAAATATTAGCGGCATTAATCAGCAATACGATACGAATTTTCGAATTGCTAGTGGTGGTGGTCGCATGCAAATCACCATGGATCGCTATGAAGCCGATTGGGATATGGTTCAACGCGGCTATGAATGCCACACCCACGGTATTGGCGAACAATTCTCTAATGCCAGTGACGCAGTAACCGCATTATACGAATCCAGCGGCAAAGATGATCAAAACTTACCTCAGTTTGTTATTTCAGAAAATGGTAAGCCAGTCGGAAAAATGAATGACGGTGATGCGGTTATTTTTTTCAACTTTCGTGGAGACCGAGCGATTGAAATATCACTCGCTTATGAACGTGATGACTTCGCAAAATTTGATCGTAATTCAGTGCGCAAACACCCTACGGTTTATTACGCTGGCATGCTGCAATACGATGGTGACGAACTAGTACCCAATAACTACTTAGTCAACCCACCGAATATTGATCGAACCATGGGTGAGTATTTATGCGCTGAAGGCGTTAAGTCTTTCGCGATTAGTGAGACTCAGAAATACGGACATGTGACATTTTTCTGGAATGGTAACCGCTCAGGTTACTTAGACGAGTCTCTTGAAGAGTACATTGAAATACCATCTGATAATGTAGAGTTTAATGAAATCCCTGCGATGAAAGCGCGCGAAATCACTGAAAAAACTATTGAGTTAATTGAACGTGGTGAGTTCCAATTCGGTCGCTTGAACATAGCAAATGGCGACATGGTCGGTCATACGGGTGATTTAGCAGCAACAATCAAAGCAATGGAAGTGGTTGATGAATGTGTCGCTAAACTGATTGACGTAATAAAAGCGAACGATGGCATTTTACTCTATACCGCAGACCACGGCAATGCCGACATTATGTATACCGAAAAAAACGGGGTAAAAAGTCCTAAAAATTCACATACATTAAGCCCTGTGCCCTTTGCCATTGTTGATGCAAATTACGATGGCGAATATAGCCTAAGCCCTGCCAGTGATGCTGGCCTTACGCACATTGCGGCAACCGCGCTTAACTTGCTTGGCTTTGAGGCACCAAACGACTACCAACCTAGTTTACTGAGTTTCAAAAAATAATGCCTGATGGTAATACAGTTATTCATCAAGGTAATTTGATCGAGCTGTATAAAGAGCGCGTTGAACTCCCTAATGGTCAGCATACTTATTTTGATATTGTGAAGCACCCAGGTGGCTCAGTGATTGCGGCTATCAACGATCAGGAAGAAATTTGCTTATTAAAACAATGGCGTCATGCTATTCAACAAGACATTTGGGAATTGCCCGCAGGTTGTCTTGAAGAAGGTGAACCGGCAATAGAAACCGCCATGCGTGAACTGGAAGAAGAGGCAGGAGTCACTGCAAAACATTGGCGTGACCTAGGCAAAGTAGCGACTAGCCCCGGCTTCAGTAACGAAATACTGTATTTTTACGAGGCTCGCGGTTTAAGCAAAGGCACGGTAAAATTAGATGATGCTGAACGAATAGAGGCATACTGGTTACCGCTTGAACAGGTTAAAGACCTGATACGTTCAGGTGAGATCATTGATGCAAAGAGTTTAGCCCTATTATTTAAACTAGCTATATAAACCTACATCAGTGCTTTAGAGCTCAATGTTAAACGGACCGTATTCATTCAGTTCACCCGTCGCTTTCAATTCTATTAAGCGATATTGATAGCTACTTATTCCATTTTCGTCTTGAACACCCAACCGAAATTCCTACCATTGGTACCAACTGACTCGACTGTGTCAGCTTCGTAAAATGTTCCATCGGGTAAGAAGGTATGCTCACCTTCATCGGCAATCACACAGCACACATCACCTGGAGTGAGATCGTCATCGGCTTTCTGAATTAAAATATCAAAAGTGTTGGACGTAGCTTGATCAATTCTAACAACCGCCTCTCTATTGATGGTATTTTTTAGAATATAAGCACAAACAACGACTATCTCTGTATATGACTTCTGAGTAGTAATAGTTTGAAAAGTAGCACCCACACTTGGAATCAGCAATACATCAAGTTCATCCGTGATGATTAGTACTTGAGCAGATCCAATCAATAATAAAATAACAACACTTGGGCTGTAAATTTTATTATTTAACTACTTCACTCTTTAACTCCAGTATTATGGATTTGCGCATATAGAAATCCCACTCCCCCAAAAGAAAATTCATACACACAATGATTACAACCGAGATATCTGCCAACAATTGTCACACAGTCTCTGATGTTTATTTAATCTTAGAAGGCAAACTATACTAACCGATCAGCCGAAAAATTCTGTACCAATTTATGATTTTTTAATAAAGCCCCTCTATGTGCTTCTACAAAAGCTAAGCCATTACTGCCCATTTCGTCTCGCAAGCTTGGGTTTGAAAGTAATTCATCTAAGACTCTAGCCAACTCATCACTATTTTGCACCACACGACCAGCACCTTCTTTTAGGGTCCATCGGCTGATGTCTGGAAAATTAAACATGTGCGGCCCAAATACTACAGGCACACCAAGCGCACATGGTTCCAATATATTTTGCCCTCCGAGCGGTTCAAGACTACCGCCAACAAAAGCAACATCAGAACATGCATACATTAAGGATAGCTCACCCATCGTATCACCGATATATACATCGGCTGACTCTTGCAATTCAACTGCAGCTTCGGTGCGCCGAACGTACTCCAAACCGCGACGTTGTACTTTTCTAGTAACTGCGTCAAAGCGTTCAGGGTGACGTGGCACTAAGATCAATAATAAGGTCGGAAATTTTCTTTTAAGTTTTTTATAGACTGATAATAATCGACCTTCCTCACCTTCACGCGTGCTACCTGCTATCCAAATCAAACGGTCTGAACCAAGTTGTCGCCTTAAAACTTGTGCTGACTCACGTAAACTCGGCTGGACATTAACATCGAATTTAATCGAACCCGTTATTGATATTTTATCAACCGGCACACCCAGCAACTCTAAATGTTGGCGATCCAATTTTCCCTGCACTGCAAAATGATCGACTTGTGCCAACACACTTTTGGTGAACGATTTAAATTTTGCATAGCCCAAATACGAGCGCTCTGAGAGTCGTACATTGGTATAAATTAATTGGCTATTACTACGTTTAACCGCCGCAATCATATTTGGCCAGATTTCGGTTTCCATAATCAACACAAGCTTAGCTGATACCATCGGCACAAAACGATTCATCGCCCAAGCCAAATCATAAGGAAAATAGCAATGCTTGACACGATCCATTAATAACATCTTGACCATTGCTGAGCCTGTCGGCGTTGTAGTAGTAACTAGTATGTTACAGTCAGGTTTTTCTTCCAATAGTAGATTCACCAACGGCGCTGCAGCTCGTGCTTCACCCACAGAGACCGCATGAATCCACAAATCAAATTGCGCTGCACTTTTTACGTCGTGCGTCGCAAAACCAAAACGCTCGCCCCAACGTGACCAATAATCAGGGTTCTTAAACCCACGAATCAATAAGTTAATAAGGCCGACAGGAATCGCTAAATTTAGCAACAAACGATAAAGAAAAATCATGCTAACCAATCTTTACTAATTAAAAAATCATTCAACAGACTATATTCAGGACTACCTTGTTTTGGTTCAGCTCGATATTCCCAAGCCACCAAAGGTGGCATTGACATAAGAATTGATTCAGTACGGCCACCCGATTGTAATCCAAACAAGGTACCGCGATCTTGCACTAAATTAAACTCCACGTAACGTCCACGCCGTAGCAGTTGCCAGTCACGATTTGCCTGAGTGAAAGTTGAATCCCTTCGACGCTCCAAAATCGGTTGATACGCTTTTAAAAAATGATCACCAACGCTTTGCATAAAAGCAAAACTTTGTGCAAAACCCAGTTCATTCAAATCATCAAAAAACAAACCACCAATGCCTCGTGGCTCATTGCGATGTGGCAAGTAAAAATACTCATCACACCACTTTTTATATTTAGCATATAAGTCTTCACCAAAGGGCGCGCAAGCATCATAGGCGGCTTGATGCCAATGATGTGCATCGTCGATAAAACCATAATAAGGGGTCATATCAAAACCACCACCAAACCACCAAATAGGATTGTCGGTTTCTGCGCCGGCTATAAAAAAACGCACATTCATATGCGTGGTTGGTGCAAATGGGTTCTGCGGATGAATCACAACAGACACACCCATCGCATCAAAGCCCTTACCAACCAGTTCAGGGCGCTTGGTGGTTGCTGCGGGAGGTAACTTATCACCTTTTATATGTGAAAAATTCACGCCGCCTTTTTCAATGCTGACCGATACGTCTG
>JALZWI010000053.1 GCA_023299895.1 Arenicella sp.
CCCCCCCAAGCCTCTCCACCTGGGACATTTGACGAAAACAATCACCAAGTTCTTTCATTCGTGTTTGCCATCCCAAATACGACAACCATCAGGCGAGAACTCATCACCCAAATATAGCTGGCCGCCTTGTTGACCAAATTCTAATTTGAAGTCCACCAAAATCATGCCTGCATCAGAAAAGAGTTTTGACAGTATTGCATTAACTTTAAAGGTCTGCTCTTTCATAAACGCTATTGCTTGTTCGTCTGCCCAACCAAATGACGCAATATGATATTCATTGATCATAGGGTCATGCAATTGATCGTTTTTCAAAAAAAACTCAAAGGTTGGTGGGTTCAAATCCATGCCATCTTCTACGCCAAGACGTTTACACAAAGAGCCTGACGCAATATTGCGTACTACGCATTCAATCGGAAACATGTCGAGGCGTTTTACCAACGCTTCGTTATCGGACAACAATTCCATAAAGTGAGTGTTAATACCCTCACTTTGTAAGTACTGCATGATAAAAGCATTGAACTTATTATTGATCATGCCTTTACGATCAAGTTGTTCGATTCTTTCACCATCAAAAGCTGATGTATCGTCTCGAAAATATAAAATCAGTGCGTCATCACGATCAGATGCATAGACTGATTTCGCTTTACCACTATAGAGTTCTTCACCACGCTGCATGTTAGCTCCAATAGACTAATTAAGGTTTGTATGGTCTGTTAAGATATCTGGCATTCTTTGTGTTAATAAGAATGTTACTGAGAAACTATTTTATTTAGTAATGTCGTGGCATCATCGCCACGTACTTCTTTGCCTTGTCTATCATGGACCGACACTAAAGTAGCATTTCTACTAGTGGAAAGCTCCATCGAACAATATTCGGAGATGGTATTTTCTCGATTAAAAATCGACCAGCCAGACTGATTGTCTCTATCAGCACCATCGTCCATCGTGCTACAACCAACTTCTACTCTGTGACCTTCGTTATTTCTACGGTGGATAGTCACACCTGAAGTTCTTAACTTATTTAAAAAATAAGGCCAAGCGGTGTTAATTTCCGCATCAATTCTAACGCGCATAGTGTCACCGCCTCCCTCAATAATACTAGCAGTCATTAACTGATCAGCTTTAACGTCGGTATCAGAAATACCTGCACTACTGCTATCAAGAGCCTGTCCAGTATTACTTGTTGAGTCTGTGCTGGCATTTTTAGATAATGGAGGCAATTGTATTGCCAATTGATAATCAGCACTATCATCAGTGGTTGTGACTATTTTATTACCACCACAAGCGGTCAAAGCTAACAGCAGACTAAATGATATCGTTATTAAAAATTTCATATTTTTCAAGCGTACATTACCTATTTTTAAAAGTGTTCAAAGTCTAAAGAACTGACATCGCATCATCCAATACCGCTTGATACTCGCAAGAAAGCGGAGTTAATGGCAAACGCAACGTATTACTAGTGAACCCTTGCTTAGAAACAGCATATTTAACCGGTATTGGGTTGGCCTCAACGAACAAGTTGTCATGCAAGGCTCGCAATTGTCGATCTATTTTATCTGCCGTTTGATAATCGTTTGCCAATGCAGCTTCGCACAACTGACTCATTTGCTTAGGAGCCACATTAGCAGTAACAGAAATATCACCAACCGCACCGAGCTTCATTAACTCTAATGCCGTCGGATCATCACCAGACAAAATTGCCATGCGATCGGCACATAAGTCAATCAACTCACGACCACGGGCCATATCACCCGTTGCGTCTTTTATTGCAACAATATTATCGATACCAGCTAAACGATTGACTGTCTCATTAGACATATCAGCCACAGTCCGCCCTGGCACATTATATAAAACCTGTGCAATTGGCACTGCCTCTGCGATGGTTTTAAAGTGTTGATACATACCCTCTTGTGTCGGTTTATTGTAGTACGGAACTACTAACAAAGAGGCATCAGCCTTAAGCTCGTAAGCTTGAGTGGTCAAATGAATTGCTTCACGAGTAGAATTACCACCCGTGCCAGCTATGACAGGAATCCGCCCAGCAACCATTTTAATAGTGTACTCAATCACCGCAAGATGCTCATCAACGGTTAGAGTTGCTGACTCACCAGTGGTACCAACCGATACAATGCCATGGGTGCCACTGGCAATATGGTGCTCGATTAAGGCACTTAAATTTTTATAATCGATCTCCCCACGCTCATCCATTGGAGTAATAAGAGCAACTATACTACCTTGAATATTCATTTATATGGTCTTTGTATATACAGTCTTTGACTTTTATAAAAAGCGGCTATGAATCCGCAGTGGATTTTTTACGTTTTCTAATGGCTTGCAACACATAACTAATCGTTCCGCTGGTAATATATATGACACCAATCACCAAGAATGCCAATGGTGGATCAAGATAAATTATTGCAATAATAATAACGAACAATATTAAGCCAATGAACGGCATTTTGTCACGAAAATCGACATCTTTAAACGACCGATATTTGATATTACTGACCATTGAAAATGCCAACAATGTGACTAATACGGCAAACACAACCGTCAGATTACTAGGGTCTATATTATAATCAGAACAAGCCCAAACTACGGATGCTAGCATCGCAGCGGCACCTGGACTTGGCACACCTGTGAAATGGCGTTTGTCATCAGATTTTGCAACATTAAACCGTGCCAATCTTAAAGCGGCACAGGCGATATATATAAACGCCACCAAACTACCAACTCGCCCCAGATCTACTAAAGCAAAGTTATATAAAACTAAGGCTGGCGCAACACCAAACGAGACCATGTCTGATAAGCTGTCATACTCAGAGCCAAAATCACTCATGGTATTAGTTAGCCGAGCTAATCGACCATCGATAATATCCATTACCATTGCGGCGTAAATTGCCAAACACGCTGCTTCATAGTGCCCTAAACGAGCTTGCATGATTGCGTAAAAGCCAGCGAATAACCCTGCAGTGGTAAACAGGTTTGGCAAAATATAGATACCAATCGCAGGTTTCTTAGCTTCCACATGCTCCTCTTTCTCTGAAGAGGAAATAGGCGTAATATTTGGGCGATCATTTGTCATAGACATTCGATTATACAATTAACCATCAACAAATAGACAAATAGTTAAGCTGATAAATCAATAAACATTAGAATGAGCCCAGTATTGATGTCCCTGCCGAGACATTGTTACCCAAGGATACGCAAGGATTGAAATTTTCAGGCAAAAACAAATCAACACGAGAACCAAAACGAATAAAACCATAACGTTGACCTTGTTCTAACTCATCGCCTTCCTTGACGTAACATAAAATACGGCGAGCCACCAATCCAGCAACTTGCACTGAAACAACATCAGTACCATTTGGCATTTGTATCCAAATTGCATTACGTTCATTTTTCTCAGAGGCTTTATCTAAAGCCGCGTTTACAAATGAACCAGCGGAATACGTTACCTGCTTAATCGTGCCAGGCACTGGTGCTCGATTAGAATGCACTGAAAAAACATTCATGAAGACACTGATTTTAAAAGCTTTTCGATCAATATATGGGTCATCAACAACACCTGTAAAAATGACCTTTCCATCCGCTGGTGATGTTAAAACACCTTCTTGTTGAGGGATCGAGCGATGCGGGTCTCGAAAAAATTGCAACACAAAAACAGCGATGACCCAAAACCAAATAGACACCCAAAGCGGAAACACTACTGTCGTAACAACAGCAGAAAATATAGTTAAGGCGATATAGAACCAACCTTCTCTTGCAAATTTAGGGTGAGTATCGATCATATTTTTTTATTTTTTATTAGTTATAGTAAAACTTTTAATACGCTCTCAATAAAACATTTAATACTTTATTCAAGAGTCAAAACAAAGAATGCGCCAAACAAAGCGTTCGGCGCACCTTTAATACTTAACTATGTTCTTTACAACAATTAATTAACGTCTTTATCAATGATTTTGTTGGCTTGAATCCAAGGCATCATTGAACGAAGCTTTTCACCGACACCCTCAATTGGATGAGCCGCATTATTACGACGCCAAGCGGTCATCATTGGGTACCCTGTTGCGCCTTCAGTAATGAATTTCTTAGCGTATTCACCCTGCTGAATATCTTTCAATGCGGCACGCATGGCAGCACGAGATTCTTCGTTAATTACTTTAGGTCCTGTTACATATTCACCGAACTCAGCATTGTTGGAAATTGAGTAGTTCATATTGGCAATACCGCCTTCGTACATTAAATCAACAATCAATTTAAGTTCATGTAAACATTCAAAATAAGCCAATTCAGGCTCATAGCCTGCTTCAGTCAATGTTTCAAAACCCATTTTAACTAACTCAACCGCGCCACCACATAGCACCGCTTGCTCACCGAATAAATCAGTTTCAGTTTCGTCTTTGAAGGTAGTTTCGATGATCCCAGTACGGCCACCACCAATCGCAGATGCATATGACAAAGCGACTTCTTTTGCTGTGCCACTTGCGTCTTGGGCAATTGCGATCAAATCGGGAATGCCCATGCCCTTAGTGAACTCATTTCGAACGGTGTGGCCTGGCGCTTTTGGCGCAACCATAATAACGTCAATATCTTTACGTGGAACAACTTGGTTATAGTGAATCGCAAAACCGTGTGCGAAAGCTAAAATTGAACCTTCTTTCAAGTTAGGTTCAATCTCATCTCGATATAACTCCGACTGAAACTCATCAGGTGTTAGCACCATCACTAAATCAGCAGCCGCAACCGCTTCAGGCACAGTCAAAACTTTAAGACCATGTGCTTCGGCTTTTTTGATTGAACCAGAGCCAGCACGCAGACCAACTGTAACGTCAACCCCAGAATCTTGTAAGTTACAAGCATGCGCATGGCCTTGTGAGCCATAACCTAGAATTGCTACTTTTTTAGCTTTGATAATAGAAAGGTCACAGTCTTTGTCGTAATAAACTTGCATGGTAAATCCTATTTTTATAAGTGTATGATTTTGTTAAATTTTTTAAGTATAGTTTTGTTTAATTATTT
>JALZWI010000054.1 GCA_023299895.1 Arenicella sp.
TAATAATAAAAGACAAATTCAATACAGCGCAGCTCAATTAAAAAGCTTGGGAGCGCCAATTAACAGTTCTGTTAATAATGAAGAAAAATTAAATGTAGTGCAGCTTAATGCAAATGAAATAGTGCCTGATGAAGTGGCCGCAAATACGTATATTGTTCGCGCAGGCGATACCGCATGTGAAATAGCAGAGCAGTTTAATATGCCTTGTGGAAGCTTATTTGAATTGAATGGCTTGAATGCAAGTGGGTCTATTTATCGTGGTCAACGTTTAAAGCTTGCGTCACAAAGTAGCCAATCAATAAACGAAGATGCAAATTCGCAGGACCCATTGTCTATAGAACAATATCAATATTTCTTTACGCATGAAAATTTTTATGTGATCACACGTTATAACCATAGCGTACTATACGCAATGGCAGTACATGACTTAAGTGTCGCAGTACAACAAGAAAAATTACGCCAAACCAGTCAGTCGACACAGCCAAATTCAACTAACGACAATTCAACTAACTACGATAATGCATTTGTCCCACAATGAAATATAGATCAAAAGCAGTACAACTATTAGTGCTGTTATCTATTTGTAGTTATGCAAATATTGTTGTAGCTCAAAAAAATATCGCATTTTCGTCTAAAATTATAGAAGTTCCAAGTGTTATAGTTGCCCCTAAAATCGATGCAACGGCTTGGGTTTTGATGGAAATGAATAGCGGTTGGATAGTCTCAAGTAATAATGCCAATCAACCGTTGCCACCAGCGAGCATTACCAAGCTGATGAGTAATTATGTTGTTTATCAAAAACTAAAAAAAGGTGAGATTAACATGGAGGATCAAGTTTCTATTAGCGAAGAAGCTTGGCGTGCTGAAGGCTCGAGAATGTTTGCTAATGTTAATTCTAAAATCGAACTCCAACATCTACTTAAAAGTACAGTGATCCAATCTGGTAATGATGCAGCAATTGCCCTAGCAGAACACATCGGTGGTACCGAAGCGGTGTTCGCAAGCTTGATGAACCAGTCGGCGAAAGAAATTGGTTTACGAAACTCCTATTTTATGAACAGCACAGGCCTACCTGCCGATGGCCATAGCATGTCGGCAGCTGATATTGCCGTGTTATCAGCGGCAATTATTAGAGAGTTTCCAGAATATTATGCATGGTATGGCGAAAAATCTTATACGCACAATGAGATTACTCAATACAATCGCAATAAGCTGCTTTGGAAAGACAGCAGTGTTGATGGTTTGAAAACCGGGCACACGCAGGCAGCAGGGTATTGCCTGGTTGGTTCTGCGCTACGTAACGACCAACGATGGGTTGCTGTCGTATTAGGGGTTGTTGATGCCGCGACGCGAGAGGCGCATGTCTCAAGTTTATTAAATTATGGGTTTGCTGCTTATCAACCATTGTCGATTTTGGATAAGCAGGGTGGTGTTGCTGCTGCTGATGTGTATTTTGGAGTGGACAATCAAATTCAATTACAGGCACAAAGTCCAGTGAACATTGTAGTACCTTTAGGTCGAGAAGATGACGTCAGGATAGAATTTCAGATTAGTCCGTATTATGAAGCGCCGATAGAAGTAGGGCAGTCGGTAGGCCTTGCTTCGGTTTCACTGGATGGACAGTTGTTAACTGAGGTGCCTTTGGTTGCGATGAGCTCGATTGAAGAGGGCGGCTTATGGCAAAAAATGCAAGACTCGGTTAGCCTTTGGTGGCTAAACTTTCGTGAAAAATAGATAAGTTATGTCAGATGATAATGATCATTCGCAAGCTCAAGATGGCTTCGATTTTATTGAATACCCTTGTGAGTACGGCTTTAAAGCGATGTGCAAAGTAACAGAAGGCGTTGACCTAAAGCAACTGTTAAGCGAGCTTGTCGCGAATAAAATCAATCTGCAAGCTTTGTTGTCTGTTCGTTCAAATAGCAGTCGCACAGGCAAATTTGAATCGATTACCTTAACAGTCAAATTAAACAATCGCGAACAACTTGAGTCCGTCTATCAAGCTATAGCAGCCTCGCCATTTGTTGTTATGACACTCTAAAGCTTTCAAAAGTTTTGTGATTATGCAGACGGCAATACACCAATATGAATTATTGAGTTCTTCAGGGCATGTGATTAAAGTGCGCGTGTTTGAAGAAGTCCCCTATACTGAATCTTTTCGAGCCATGTCTGAATTTGCGCTTAATCGAGGTGACGACTCAGTTGATCAAATTTGGTTATTGCAACACCCCGCCGTTTACACTCAAGGTACTGCTTGCCTTCAAAAGACATTAGGAGTGAGCGATATTTCAGTGGTTAAAAGTGATCGTGGCGGACAGATCACTTACCATGGAATAGGTCAAATAGTGATGTACCCTTTGCTGAGATTAAAACGCTATGGAATAGGTGTGAAGTCGCTCGTAACTAACCTTGAGCAGTCTGTTATTGATGTGCTAAGCGATTATAATGTCGACTCTCAACGACGCGATGATGCACCAGGTGTGTACGTTAATAACGCTAAAATTAGTGCTTTAGGTTTACGCATTAAACGCGGTACAAGCTACCATGGATTAAGTTTTAATATTGATATGGATCTTACGCCTTTTAATAATATTGACCCATGTGGGTATCAAGGTTTACAAGTGACTCAATTATCAGACCTTTCATCTCAAGCAGATATTCAAAAAGTACAGGAACAGCTTGTCACTAAGTTTGTATCATTGATTTAATTAGTTAGGTTTGAATTGATTTCTTGAAGGCGCTCGGGTGTGCCAACGTCAGTCCAACTGCCTTGATAGATTATATTTTCAAGTTCATTGCCTGCAATAAGCTTTCTTAAAATCGGAGCTAATGGCTGTTTTCCAGTAGTTAATTCTGTAAAGATAGATTTCTTATATAAAGCCATGCCACTAAAAGTATAAGAATTTGAACTGTCTTCTTTTTTTAGACAAAGCGCGTTATCGTTATCAATGCAAAAATCACCTGATTGATTATGCTCAGGGTTGTTAACCAAGGCTAGTCGACCTCTATTTTTTTCTGGCAGTGCTTTAAGCAAGTCAGAAAATTTGAAGTCCGTCCAGATATCAGCATTGATTACTAAAAAAGGATCACTCTTAATCAGATGAATTGCATTAATAATGCCGCCGGCAGTTTCAAGTGCCCCAGTAGTTGATTCATCAGAGTAGTTAATGTTTAAATTAAATTGACTGCCATCACCAATGTGGTTTTGAATCATTGAGGCTAAATAAGCAGTATTGATAATAATGTTTTTAAAACCAAAAGAGGCCAAGTTAGATAAATGATGTTCAATTAAAGGTCGTTTGCCGATTTTTAATAAAGGTTTGGGGGTCGTTTGAGTAAGAGGCAACATCCGTCGCCCTTCACCCGCAGCCAGTAACATTACCGTTATTTTTTCAGGAAGATAAAAGCTAGTCATTATTGCTTAATGGTGAGTGTTCAGTGACGCGAATAAATTTTTAAACGCGCTGAGCGTTGGATAGAGATCCAATACTTCAATAATATATTTTTCGACCAATGGCAGATCAAGCAGGTAATGGTTTTTGCCATCTCGATAGTTAAGACGACAAAAAATGCCCAGCACTTTTAAGTGCCTCTGTAAGCCAGTGAGGTCGAACCATTTGACTAATTGATGTAACGTTATTTCTGCTTCACGGTTGCTTGATTTCCATTTATCTAAATAAATAGTTAACCATTCAAGTTGTCTCTCACGTGGCCATTCGATATAGCAGTCTTTAAATATTGAGGCGAGGTCATAGCTTATTGGACCCCAGACCATATCCTGAAAATCAATCACGCCAGGAGAATTATGATTGGTAATCATGAGGTTACGAGAGTGAAAGTCTCGATGAACCCATACATGGGGTTGTTGATCGAAAAGCGTTACAAGGCTATTTTTAAGGTCGGTCCAAATTGATAGCTGTTGTCTGGACAAATTGATTTGTAAATGTTTTTGGCAGTACCACTTAACAAATAAATCAAGTTCTTGCTCTATTAACTTGCGATCATAAATAGGTGGTACATAGTCACTAATTGAATGAAGATCGATTTTCTGAAGCTTAACAGGCACAATAGGCAAGCTACCGTCGTTCGTCTTACCTAAATTTTGTATTGAAACGAGGCAATTAATCGCATTATTGTAGAGCTCATCTGGGTTTAGGCTTAATTCATCTAAATATGTTCGATTACCTAGGTCCTCGAGTAAAAGAAATCCTTGCTCTTGATTGATCGCATGAATTTTTGGTGCGTGTATTTTGTTTGCTACTAAGGCTTGGTCTATCGCAATGAACTCGTGTAATGATTCTTCAGCGGGCGGAGCATCCATAGCAATCAGGCTGCTATCAATGCCATAAGGATTAGAATTACAGTCAACTCTGAAGTATCGTCTAAAGCTAGCATCCTGTGATGCTGGCTCGATTGATTCAATTTCGATCGACAATGAGTCAACTAACCATCTGGTTAAATCATTAAGTCTGTTATCCACGCTTTAAATGCCTCGTAAAAAATTGTTGTTTAGCTGTTTTGTCATGATAAGTCGAACTACTTAGCAGAGCGCGGCGTAATGCATTATAATTACATAGATTTTGTGGCTCGGGAACAGTTTTATCTAGTATGATTTGTTTCAGTGAGCATTAAATGCAACGTACAGATTGAAATTCAATAAAATAATAATCGACCAAGTATATGAGGAAGCTGTCAATGACAAACTCGCTGTTTTCGAATCCAGCAATTACTACTAGAAACAATAAACCGTCAAAACTGGTGGGTGTTGTTAAGTTAGGACTGTTTAGTATTCTTATGCAGACTGTAACGACACAGTCTGTTTTTGCTGCATGTGCAGGTGTTGGTTGTGCTTGTGAGCCATCAGTTATTCAATTTGCCTCGCCCACTATGCTGCCGGGCCCCAATGGAAAATACCCAATAAGTTTAGAAGCGGATAATGTTGAAGCTCAGGGTGAAGACACCGTATCACTAAGTGGTAATGCTGAAGTGACTCAAGGTCGGCAAACAATCGTTGCGGATGAACTTAAATATTATCGAGATACTGATCGAGTCGTAGCCTCGGGCAGCGTCGAAATCATTTCAGAGGACGGTGATTATATTAGCAGTGACTCAATTGATGTGATTGCGCCAAGTCAAATTGGTTCCTTAAATAATAGCGAATTTAAATTGGCTACTTCATTAACTAGTGAGGGTGGTATTGATACGGTAGAAATTGGTGCGCGCGGTACTGCAGGAGTTCTTAATTTAGAGGGAGAGGGATTAATGACCATGAAAGATGCGACCTTCACTACTTGTCCAGAAGGTAGCAATGCAGTCATGGTTAGAGCAGGCTCCTTAGAATTGGATAATAATGCCGGTGTTGGTGTTGCACGAAATGCTACCGTTCGTTTTTTTGGTGTCCCCTTAGTCTATCTTCCCTATATTTCTTTTCCGCTAAATGATGAAAGAAAAACAGGTTTCCTAACTCCAGTATTTGGTTCTGATACAGAGTCTGGCGAGATTATTGAGATACCGTGGTATTGGAATATTGCTAGAAACCAAGATGCTACTTTTACGCCTGTTTATTATAGTGATAGAGGTACACAGCTAAAGGCTGAGTATCGACATGAGTCTCTAAATTCTCAGTCATTGATATACGGTGAAATTTTACCTGATGATGACTTGTTTGGTGATGATCGCCATTTATTGACAATTGAGCATGTTCAAAAATTTACAGACAATTTGAGAGGTGCTATTGAATTTAACGATGTATCTGATTCTCAATACTTTGATGACCTTTCTAATGACGTGAGTCGTTTCAGTGATTCTTTCGTGCCACAAGACGCATCATTAACTTATAGTTCAGATTACCTTTACGTCAAAGTACGTGCAAATGAATACCAAATTGTTGATGATGAAGTTGTTGAAGAAAATCAACCTTTTGAACGATTGCCGCAGGTCACGTTTAATACTAATTTACCTGAAGGACCTTTTGGTGCGGAGTATGGTTTAAATGGTAGCTTTACAAATTTCTCCTCTGATTTTAGAGTCGAAGGGACAAGAACTTCATTGTCTCCGTATTTAAGTATTCCTTTTGAAAATTTGTGGGGTTATATTGAACCTAAAGTTACTCTCCATAATCGCAATTATAGTTTGGACAACCTAGAAGATGGTGAAGATGATAACCCATCATTTACCGTACCTGTTTTTAGTTTAGATGTAGGTGTCGCCTTGGAGAAAAATACTTCTTGGCTTGGCAAAGACGCTTTACATACATTAGAACCTAGGGTGTTTTATGTTTATGCTCCAGATGAAGATCAAAGCGATATCCCTGATTTTGACACAGGTGTATCATCGTTAAATAGCCTAAACGGTATTTTTCGTGCTCACCGATTTTCAGGTGAAGATCGAGTTGGCGATATGAACCAAATCACAGTCGGGTTAAGCAGCGAAATCACTGACAGCGAAACGGGTGATAGACGCTTCTCAGCTAGTATTGGTCAGCTTTATATCATTGATGATTTAGAGCAAAACTTAGATGAAAATACCGTTATTGAGTCAGGCCTTGGTGATTTACTCGCGGAGTTTCGAGTTGATGGTGAAAATGCTTGGTCTGCTTCAGGCTTTTTTCAATATGATCATGATGAAAATGAATTAGAAAAAGTTAACTTATCTGTAGATTACCGACCAAACAGCGATGGACGTAAAGTTATTGGTCTAGACTATTATGTGTCGAAAAACTTTAATAACGATACGTCGACTGATCAATTGACATTGAGTGCCCATTGGCCATTAACAAATCATTGGTCATTTTTTGCTAATGAGCGCTACTCATTTGAAGATTCCGAGAGTCTCGCTAGGACAGTGGGGGTTGAGTATGACGGTTGTTGCTGGAAAATTCGTTTTATCACTTCTGATGGCAGCCGAAACAGTGGCAATGATGATGACAAACAATTCTATTTTATTGAATTGGAGTTAAATTCGCTTGGTGGTATTGGTCAACAGTTATTTTAAAATTTTGTAATTACTATCATATATGCATGATCATCACTTCCATCTAAGGTAAGCTATACATCGATAATTTCATCCGATTTTTTTCTATATTTTAGTATGCATAAAATTATAATTATTAGAACTATTTTCTTCTGGATAGCAATATTTTTGTTGCCGGCTCAGGCTGATTTCACTGATCGTGTGTTAGTGGTTGTGAATGAGGATGTGATAACTCAATCACAATTTGAATATAGAGTTTCAGGTATTCTTGCTGATATGCAAGCTCAAAATATTGAACTTCCTCCAAGGGAAGAATTAAATAAGCAAGTATTGGATACAATGGTGTCTGAAATGTTGCAAGTACAAGAAGCTGGACGACGCGGCATATTGGTTAGCGATGCTGAAACTGAGGCGGCAATTGAACGTTATGCATCACAGCAAAATATGAATGCTGTGCAGTTTAAAGCATTGCTAACGCAACGGGGTGAATCGGTAAGTCGATTTACTCAGTCAGTTAGTGATTCGTTGAATATATCTCGTCTAACTGAGTATTACGCTCGTGCTCGAGTTGTTGTGCCTGATTATGAGATTGAAGGTTTTATTGCGCAAAATCAAATTGATGGTGGTGGGACTGAATATCAGATAGCAACTATCTTAATTATGGAGCCGGACTCTAACGAGGAATTAGCGCAACGAGTGAGAGCAGAGATTGCAGCAGGCATGAGTTTCCAAGAAGCTGTATTGACCTACTCTGAATCCACTAATGCTCAAGAAGGAGGCATATTAGGTTGGCGTACTACCGCGGAACTCCCTGATATTTTTGTGAACGCTATTAAATCAGTAAATGTAGGTGAGGTTACTGAAGTATTGCGGAGTGAGAATGGTCTGCATATATTGAAATTATTGGATTTAAAAGGAGAACGCGAAGAGATATTGCAAAACAATGTAAGGCATATCCTTATTTCGGCAAATTCTGATATAGCTCGTGCGCATGCTAATGGTAGATTGTTAGAGCTCAGAGAGAAAATTTTGGAAGGAGAAAGTTTTGAAGATTTAGCGCGAATATATTCAGACGATTCGGTTTCAGCAGCAAATGGAGGAGGTTTAGGTTGGGTATCGCCAGGCGATATGGTTCCACCATTTGAAGCGGCCTTTAACCAGCTACCTCTGAATCAAATTAGCGACCCAATTAATACGAATTTTGGTGTGCATATTTTGCAGGTTTTAGACCGTAGAACAAAAAATATAACTGATGAGCTGATACGGGCACAGGCCGATAATATTTTGAGGCGCCGTCGTGTTGAACGTGAATTCGATCAGTGGGTGCGTGAATTAAGAGAAGAGTCTTATATTCATTATCTTAGTGAACCGGCTTAGGTAGCTATTTTTAAATAAACAGACAATAAAAAAGCCCTCAACGAGGGCTTTTTTATTGTCTGTTTATTTAAAAATATTAATTTAGCATTTGTCGTTCTTTGATTTCATTGAGTGTTTTGCAGTCTACACACAAATCGGCAGTCGGGCGAGCTTCAAGACGCCTGATGCCAACTTCAATACCGCAACGCTCACACCAGCCATAGTCACCATTATCTAAATGAGCAATGGTTGAATCAATTTTTTTTAGTAGTTTACGCTCACGGTCACGATTACGTAGCTCTAATGACATATCTGTTTCTTGACTAGCTCGATCATTAGGATCCGGATGATTGATGTTTTCATCTTGCATGAGATGAATGGTTCTAGATACTTCATCTAGTAAGTTATGTTTCCAAGCTAATAAAATGCTGCGAAAATGCTCAACCTGCTTAGGACTCATATACTTTTCGCGCGCTTTTTCTTTATATGGCTCTATTCCATGAATTAATTGATCACCATTCACTGTATTGCTTTTCTTTAGAGCTGGTTTTTTTTTAGTAATTTTTTTAGCCGTTTTTTTAGGTACGGTTTTTTTAACAACTTTTTTAGCTTTACGGGCAGTCGCAGGCTTTTTGGCCGTTGTTTTCGTTACCTTTTTAGATGCTTTCTTTTTACTAGCCATGATTCATCTCTGTAAAATATTTGGACAACACTCTCATTATCAGGAGTAGGGACTTAAAATAAGCACGCATTTGTACTACAAAGTATCGACTTAATCAATTATCTTTAAGCGAATCATTGATATTTAATATTATTTCACATATGTATAACTGTTAAATGTGATTAACATCGAATTGAAGTTCATAGTATCAGTTGAATGCATTGGTTATACTGATTTTTTTATAAGGTGATAATTGCTCTATTCAAGGGGATAAATAGAAGTGGGTAAAACTAATTTTTATCGAATTACTAGTAGTAATAAACGTACACTTAAAAGCCAATAATTTAGTTTAGGAGAAAACTATGAAGTTGATTCATGTAATAGCATTAATTGTTTTATTTGTCGTCGGTGCATTTTTTTTCAATTCAATGAATGGTTCTGGTGAGGAGTCGGCTATTAGTAATGCTATCAATGCGACAAAGGAAGCGGCATCAGAAGCGGTTGAAGCAACCTCTAATGCTGTTGGTTCGGCTACCGAAGCTGTATCGAATAGTGTTGATGTTGTTGCAGAAAAAACATCTGAAATTACTAATAATGCAGCTGATATGGCTAAAGACGCTGGTTCAGCAGTTGCGGACGGTGCTAACGCAGTCGTTGATGCAAGTGCAGGTGCTATAGACGATGCAGCTGATATGGCTAAAGACGCTGGTTCAGCAGTTGCGGACGGTGCTAACGCAGTCGTTGATGCAAGTGC
>JALZWI010000055.1 GCA_023299895.1 Arenicella sp.
ATGACCATGGAGGGTCAAAATGGATACAAAGCAAAATCATAAACAGTTGGCTTGGTTAAGCTTAGCTCGCGATACTCGTTTTTCTATTCTGCAAAAGCATCAATTGCTGAGCAATTTTTCTTGTCCAACACAGATTTATGAAACACAGTATAGAGATTTGTGTAATTTGCTTGGCTGGCAGGCAAATAGTCAAAAAAACACAAAGTTTCACGCCAACCTAGATAATGGATTAAAGCAAGATTTAGTTTGGTTACGCAATCCCAATAATCACCTAGTATGTTGGGGTAATCAATATTATCCGGACTTGCTCGCACAAATATCTGATCCGCCTATTTGTCTATTTGCCAGCGGTGATTTACAGCTTTTATTGGAACCAAAGATATCCGTGGTTGGTAGCCGACGTCCAACACCGGTAGGCGCAAAACTAACTAACTCGATAGCGGCGAATTTGGCTCGTCTTGGAATAGTAATCAGTAGCGGCATGGCGCTGGGAATTGATGCTATTTCTCATCAAGCCGCATTGTCAATTAATGAACCAACGATTGCTGTCATGGGCTGTGGCTTGGACATTATTTCGCCGGCTAGGCATCGTGTATTATTTGAAAAGATTGTCCAACATGGGCTAGTTCTGTCAGAGTATCCATTAGGGTATCCCGCGTCAAAATACACATTTCCGCAACGAAATCGAATTGTCAGTGGTTTGAGTTATGGTGTGGTTATTGTCGAAGCTGCGGATAAAAGTGGGACGATAATCACAGCTCGTTTGGCAATGGAACAGAACAGAGAAGTGTTTGTGGTGCCAGGATCCCCCATTAATCCTCAATATACTGGGAGCCATAGACTGATTAAGCAAGGCGCAAACTTAGTAACAGGTGTTGAAGATATACTATCTGAGTTAAGTCAAAAATTGCAAATGGTGCTTGATGTCAATGCTCACAAAGGTGAGACTCAGGGTTCGGCCATAGAAAAAGTAGACAAACATATGATTAAATACCCAGTATTGAAGCATATAGATTATGAACCAACGACTATCAATCAGATAATCTCAGACAGCGGATTGACTGCGAGTGAAGTTTCCTCCATGCTATTAATTCTAGAAGTTGAGGGTTTGGTGACTGCTGGACAAGATGGTAGTTATTTGCGAGTTTGCTAAAATGAATATTGATTAATGGGGCTAGTTATATGAAAGAAGATATGTTGGAAGTACTCATTTATTTGTTTCAAAACTATATTGTAGATGGTGCTTCATTGGATTCAGGTCAAGATGAATTAACTGAAGAGCTGGTTGGGGCGGGTTTTGATGGCGAACAAATTGATAAAGCATTTGTATGGCTAGAGGAATTGCTAGAAGTTTGTGAGCAAGATGCATCCCAACAAGCACAACAGACGCGGACGTCAGTACGAATTTATACTAATGACGAAGCCGCAATATTGAAAATAGCTGGCCAATCCCTATTAACACGTTTAACTAATGCCAGTGTTCTGGATCAGTTCTCTCGTGAAATGGTAATTGATCGTGTGATGGCCCTTGATTCGCTCGATGTTAATATTGAACATATTAAGTGGGTGGTATTAATGGTGTTAAGCAATCAGCCTGGGTTTGCCGATATTGCTGAATGGGCAGAAGTTGTTGTCAGCGAAGAAACTGCTCCAGTTATTCATTAGCTTGTGCTGTTAATTTTAGCCTCAGCGATTATTCAGCGTTGCTATTTTTTGGTGAGTTAGTAGGTCTGCGTGCTTGATGCATCGTATAAATAAAATAAAAAATTCAGATCATAAATATAATTAAAACATTCATTTTTTAGCATTTAAGTTTAATCAATCATGGCGAAATCTTTAGTAATCGTAGAGTCCCCGGCAAAAGCCAAGACTATCAATAAATACCTAGGTAATGACTTTATTGTCAAATCTAGTGTTGGCCACATTCGTGATTTACCAACGAGTGGTGGTGATAAAAAACCAATCGACACCAAAGAGCGAGCCCGCCAAGCGGCCATTACTCGTAAGCTATCGCCAGCAAAGAAAATAATACACAAGCAAAAAAAGAGCCGCGAGCAGCTCATTAAACGCATGGGCATCAACCCTGAAAAAAATTGGGAAGCGCGTTACGAAATACTGCCTGGTAAAGAGAAAGTCGTTGCTGAACTGGTTAAGCTAGCAAAGGACGCCGACATTATCTATCTCGCGACTGATATGGATAGAGAGGGTGAGGCAATTGCTTGGCATTTACAAGAAGCGATTGGTGGTGACCCAACGCGATATCGCCGTGTAGTCTTTAATGAAATCACAAAAACCGCAATACAGGCAGCGTTTGAAAAGCCTGGTCCAGTCGATATGCACCGCGTGGAAGCACAACAAGCGCGACGATTTTTAGATCGTGTCGTTGGCTATATGGTGTCTCCTTTGTTATGGGCTAAAATTGCACGTGGTTTGTCTGCTGGCCGGGTACAGTCTGTCGCGCTGAGATTAGTTGTTGAGCGTGAGCGAGAGATTCGTGCTTTTATTCCAGATGAATACTGGGATATTTTTGCCGACTTGAAATTAAAGGCATCAGACTTGGTTAAGTTTGAAGTAAAGCGCCATTTAGGCGCAGCATTTAAGCCGGTAAACCAAGAGCAAGCAGACACAGCGGTTGCGGAACTTAAAGACGCGCGTTATGTTATCTCTGATGTCAAAGAAAAGCCAACAACAGCCAAACCAAACGCGCCTTTTATTACCTCTACTTTGCAACAAGCTGCGAGCACACGTTTAGGCTTTGGCGTTAAAAAAACAATGATGTTGGCGCAACGCTTGTATGAAGCGGGCTATATCACCTACATGAGGACGGATTCGACCAATTTAAGTAATGATGCAGTGAATGATTGTCGAAACTATATCGAAAAAGAATTCGGTCAAAAGTATCTGCCTGAGGCGCCAATCTCTTACTCAAGCAAAGAAGGCGCGCAGGAAGCGCATGAGGCGATTCGCCCATCCAACGTGACTGTTGAACCTAACCATGTTGGCAAAGTTGACCGAGATGCTGAGCGTTTATATAACTTAATTTGGCGCCAATTTGTTGCGTGCCAAATGAATAAAGCAAAGTTTTTGAGCACCAGTGTGGTGCTTAGCGCTGGTGATTATGAGTTGCGTACTAGTGGTCGCGTTATTGTCTTCGATGGCTATCAAAAAGTATTGCCGCCGGTAAGTAAAAAAGATGATGGCGGAGTATTGCCGGCCATGAAGGTAGGTGAAATTTTAAGCTTAGAAGAGTTAATGCCCACACAACATTTCACTAAGCCACCAGCTCGCTTTACAGAAGCAAGTTTGGTTAAAGAACTTGAAAAAATAGGCATTGGCAGACCATCGACCTATGCATCTATTATTTCTACAATTCAAGATCGTGGTTATGTTCAAGTTGAAAACCGTCGTTTCTATGCGCAAAAAATGGGTGACATTGTTACCGAACGTTTAGTTGAAAGTTTTGATGAATTGATGGACTACAGTTTTACCGCCAAGATGGAAGATTTATTGGATCAAGTCGCCCGTGGCAAGAAAAATTGGCGCAATTTGTTAGACGAGTTTTATAGTAACTTTTCGGCAACATTGCTCAAAGCACAAAATGATGAAGATGGTGGTATGCGGACGAATGAGCCGACGGCAACTGACATCGAATGTCCAAAATGTAATCGATTGATGCAGGTACGTACTGGTAGTACTGGGGTTTTTCTAGGTTGTTCGGGCTATATATTGCCACCCAAAGAGCGTTGCAAGCAAACCATGAATCTTGTCGCCGGTGATGAGGCAGTTAACGCCGACGAAGACGACGAGGCCGAAGCGAAGTTATTAATCAAAAAGCACCATTGTAAAATTTGTAATGTTGCGATGGACAGTTACCTCTTGGATGAAGCACGAAAATTATACATCTGTGGTAATAATCCAGATTGTGCGGGTTTTGAAGTTGAGGCGGGTGCTTTTAAAATCAAAGGTTATGACGGACCACTTTTAGACTGCGATAAGTGCGGCAGTGAAATGCAACTCAAGAACGGTCGCTTTGGTAAGTACTTTGGTTGTACCAGTGAAGACTGTAAAAATACTCGTAAGTTATTGCGAAGTGGCGAAGCAGCTCCTCCCAAGATGGATCCTGTGCCAATGCCAGAGCTTAAATGTATAAAAGTGGATGACCACTATATTTTACGTGACGGCGCGTCAGGCTTATTTTTAGCAGCCAGTGCATTTCCAAAGAACCGCGAAATACGTGCGCCTTTGGTGGCTGAATTATTGCCGCACAAAGATGAAATAGATCCAAAGTACAATTTTATTTTTAGTGCGCCTGTTGCAGATGAAGACGGTGTTCCAACGGTCATTCGTTATAGTCGTAAGACTAAAGAAATTTATGTACAGTCCGAAGAAGAGGGCAAGACCACAGGTTGGAAAGCCTTTTTTGATCAGGGTCGCTGGCAGATAGTTGACGGCAAAAAGGCCAAAAAAGTCACTAAGAAAAAAACTAAAAAAAAGGCGAAGAAGAAAACGATTAAAAAAACAGTCTCGTAATCTTGCGACTGTTTTAAATTGACTTTGCCAGTTTTAGTAAGGGATGTTGCTTCCATCCCAATTAAAAAACTGGCCACTTTGTTGCCTGGACATGGATTGCATGACTTTGCTAATGCGAGCGGCTGATTGTTCCGGTGTGTAGTATTTTTCTAACTTGATATTGTTGGCAAATGGAGCGGATAAGCTGCCCATCGTCGTACCAGGATGTATTGCAATGATGTTGGCATTTGGGTTGCTACGTGAAACTTCAATTGCACTCGTTTTTATCAGCATATTTAACGCTGCTTTTGAGCTTCGATATCCATACCATCCACCCAGTTCATTATCGTTAATGCTGCCTACCATGGCACTCAAACATGCGAACACTGAAGGAGTATCGCGACTTAATAAAGGTACGAACTTCTGTATACATAGCATGGGCAAGATACTATTGACTCTAAAATAGTGCGCTAGTCGTTCTGCATCTATGTCCTTAAGGTTTTTCTCTGGGCGCACAACATCATCGTGTAAGGTGCCGATGCAGCAAATAATGACTTCGAAGTGCCCCAATTTATTTAAGCGTTTAAAGTGAGCTGACAAGCTGGCGCTAGAGTAATCAGTATCTGTTTGAGATAAGGTTTCCACTGTCTTGGTCTTACTCAATTCTTTCACCATTGCTGCACCAATTGCACCGTTACTGCCAATCACTAATGCATTTGTTTTAATCGTCTTCTCCTGTCATTGTCGTTACCCTTTGCATAATGATAAGATATTTGATGTATCTACAAGTGAAATTGACAAAATATTTTGGCGCTAGCGCTATAGTCCAAGTCTCATTAACTAATGAGGCTGACAACATGCTTTCACTATTAAAAAAAGACCCTGCCAAACAGCTCAATAAAGCTTATCAAGCAATACTTGAGCAAGCTATGCAGGCTCAACGCAAAGGTGATATTAAGTTGTATTCTGAGCTCACTGATAAAGCCGAGGGCGTGCTCAAGAAACTAGAAGAATATAAATTAGGTTAGCTCAGCGTGCTGTTGCTACTTAGGTTGCCTGAGCTTTTAGTAGACAATCATGGAGTCGTACAGCATAGGTAATTCTATTGGCTTTAGCTGAATGATGAAAGAGAGCAGACCTAGAAAAAAACTGTGTAAATAATGATCGCGGCAAGCCCATACTTAAGGGCTTTATAGACTGGTTTATTCCATTTTTTAATGCGACGTGAAATGCGTCGTATTCCATATACTTTCTCAAAAGCTTGATTGATTAAGCCTACTCGCTCGCTCTCTTCATTCTGGGTCGCCGAGGCTTTTATTAATTTGTCGCTCACCCAGTGACTCATTTTATTGGCCCACCCAAATTTTAAAGGGCGATGTATATCCGCAAATAGGATAATTCGTTCCTGATCGGTTTGATTATGGGCTTCGTGAATAAATGTCTCGTCAAATAATAAGTCGTCACCATCACGCCAGCTATGAATTTCTTCATCAACTTTTATATAACAGCGGTCGTCATTAGGTGTGACAAGTCCAAGGTGATAACGCAGTGCACCCGGATAAGGGTCTCTGTGTGGCGTTAGTTTGCCTCCAGGCGGTAATTTGGCAAACATAGCGGCCTTGATGCTGGGTGCTTGTTTTAACAATGCCACGGTATTCGGACATTTGTTGGTGGCTGAGGGAAGGTAATCGTCATACCACTTAAGATAAAATCGTGTCCAACCGTAGCGAAAAAAAGAATTAAAGCCTGCATCATTGAGCTTTTCAGAGGCTTTTATGTCACCGTTATCAGCTAATGCCACGGCCTCATCACGAATGATCTCCCAGTTTTCTTTAAGAAACTTTAGATCAGTAATTTGGCCAGGCTCGTGCATGGCTTGGTTAGGAAATAGACTCAGCCTATTAATGAAAAAATTGTAAGGTGCAAGATAGTTTGTGTGGGTCAATATTTGGCGTGACCACGGAAAACGACGCTTGCCACGGTAATGCATATCGGCAATGGCAATAGCATAAAGAAAAAAAACAAACGTTCCAAAAGACATAATATCAATCTGATGTATAGATTTAACAGCTTATCCTGAATTATAGCAAAATATGTAAACCTTATCTTTAAACTTTAGCTTGAGACAGTCAAACAAGAATCGAGTGTTGACCGTAATTTTTGAGATAAGGAAAAAGCTAAGCTAGACACCTATTTCTAAAAAATAGTTGAAAAAACTCGCGTGCCCATTTACTCAGCATGATAATGATTTTCGGTCGAGTCACGTTAGCACAGCAACTTTTTGCTACTAAGCTTGTTTAAACTTTAGGAGGCCAACACAGGCAAGCCATGAACACGTCGCAACGAGTGCGATCCAGATAACACCAATCCAGTTTAGATTAAATAACACCCAACCAGCTGCAAAGGCTGCGATGGCTTGAAAGGTGAAGACGGAGAAGTCATTGGCGGCTTGTACTTTGAATTTCTCTTCTTCATTGTAAGATTTAGGCAATATTGAGGTACTAGTGATAAATATAAAATTCCAACCGAGCCCTAACAGAACCAACGCCCACCAGTAATGTAATACGCTTTGATCGAACATCGCGATACCACACACTAACAAATACAAACCGAACCCAGTGATAATCAGGCTGGTTGAGAAGCCGCGTTTTAACAGATACCCAGACAGTAAGGAGGGTAGAAACATCGCTATAATGTGAGACTGAATAACAAGCGTAGTATGGCTCAAGCTGTGCTCATTGACCTCATGCATACTGATTGGCGTAGCGGTCATTACAAAGGCCATCACGCCATAACCAATGGCGGCTGATCCAGCGGCTAAAATAAACAGAGGTTGTTTGATGATGGGCCATAAATTTCGTTTAGGTTGGCTGTGATCGGCCGGTCGTATTGGTAAGTCACGATATTGTGTTAACAATATTAGTAAAGCAAGCGTCAGTGCGCCGGCGGCAAGCAAAAACGAACCAGAATATATGCCGATTGATGGCATTAAATCACGCCCGTAAGAACCTAACGCTGGCCCTAAAATAGCGGCTAACAAATTAGCCAATAAACCCAGAGTCAAACCATCCGCGGTTTGTGTACTGCTATTGGCATTTTCCATAATGATAAAGCGACCCTGTTGAATAAAGGCAGCGTTAAAACCAATCATAATAGAAGCGACAATAAACACTGAAAACTGTTGATTAGCGGCCGCCAAATAAGCCAGTAAAAGTCCCGAGATAGCCGTCAGACCACCAATGGCGAGGCCTTTTTTTCGACCTACTTTTTGCATAATCAGGGCTGCAGGTATAGAAGCGGCTGCAGTACCAACAACCATCATCGCCAACGGCAGAGTGGCTAGCTTAGGATCAGGCGTGATCTTGCTTCCTAACAATCCTGCAACTAAAACCATCATTGAGGTCGCTGCAAAATTTAGCGACATGACCATCGCTAATACATAAATATTTTTAGGCAGATTTAGCACGCTTGTAAGTCGAGCCTGCCCGCAACCAGTTCCGCCAACTTGCTAACAAGAGTGCCCAAAATCACTTCCTCATAAGGTAGGTTTGGCGAGACACCCCAGACAGGCTGAGGCCAAGCAGGGTCAGTTTTGAAACGCACGATATGATGAATATGCAGTTGCGGCACCATATTGCCCAAGGCCGCAACATTGAGTTTGTCACCGTCAAAATGATTCATTAATAATAGGCTAAGGGTATTTGACTCAATCAGTAATTGCTGGCGATCAGGTTCGTCAAGTTGGTAATTTTCTTGTATATCAACGCGCCGCGGGACCAAAATAAGCCAAGGGTATTGTGAATCATTAACTAAGAGTAGCCGGCAGAGAGGCAAGTCACCAATTACGATGGTATCGGCGCTGAGTTGTGGGTGCAGTTCAAACATGATTTTCAATTTTTTAAATAGTGAGCATAGTCACAAGTCTTATAAAACGCAATCACGGAATTACTCTATAATCTTTGTATGCGTAAGTTAACAGAAATAACTGAATCGATTAATCAACAAAGTAATCCCCCTGTGCATTTATGGCGGCCAAATATAGTGGGTGAAATAGATATACGTATTGATGCGCAAGGCTTTTGGTTTCATGAGGGCGATGGCATAGCGCGTGAAACCTTAGTTAAGTTATTCGCCAGTATTCTAAGATTTGAAAAAGGCGATCATTTTTTAGTCACTCCGGCTGAAAAGCTTAAAATTACGGTTGATGATGTCCCTTTCGTGGTGCATCAAATGGAACACGTAGAAGATACATGGGTGGCTGTTACGAATCTGCACGAGCAAGTTATTATTGGTGAGGAGCATCCCGTAGAGTTACGTCTCTACCAAGATCAATGGGTCCCTTATGTGCGAATACGCTATGACTTATGGGCCCGAGTTAGTCGTAGTATTTATTATCAATGGGTGAGTGAGGCGATGGAGTCACAGGTTGATGCAACAGACTCACTGAAGCTCAATAGCCAAGCCTATGAATTTGAAGTTGCGAGTAGTTAAAGAGTTTTAAAGGGATAGGCCACGGGCTTGCTGATCTAGAATAGCGGCTTTAATTCTTTCATAGCTAGCGAAGCGATTCGGATGGATCTCACCGTTTTCTGCGGCGGTTACAATTGCGCAATTCGGTTCGTTTTCGTGTTTGCAGTCGCGAAATTTGCAGTTGCTGATGCGGTCGGCTATTTCGATAAACCCTTGTTGCAGTTGTTCTTCGTCTATGTGCCACAGACTGAAGTCGCGAATGCCTGGAGAATCAATCAGTTGACCGCCGTCATGCAAGTGAAAGAGCTTCGCTTTAATGGTGGTATGAGTGCCTTCACCTGTTTGTGCAGACAGAGGGCCGACTTCGAGTTTTGCTTCTGGTAATAAGGTATTGATTAAGGAAGACTTACCAACACCCGATTGGCCGACCACGATGCTAGTACGCTGTTTGATATGCTCGGGCAATTGGGTGAGTTGTGGGTCTTGGTGACGTGAGCTGACGATTTTGACTGTTTTATAGCCTAAGGTCTGATAGGTTGATAATAGCGCTTCAAGTTCACCACGATTATCATCATCAATTAAATCAGCTTTATTGAGGACAATGATTGGCCGTATATTCATAAGCTGCGCTGCCACGAGATAACGGTCGATCAAGTTCACTTGAGGTTTGGGTTGGCAAGCGATTAAGATCAACATTTGATCGACATTGGCCGCCACTGGTTTCAGCTTGCCAAAATTGTCCGGTCGTTCCAGCAGACTTTTACGAGGGTGTCTAGATTCAATGATGCCAGTTTGTTCAGTGCCGGCACGCCAGACCACTAGGTCTCCAGCTACTATAGAATTGATATTGGCACGCGTCACGCAACGATGGATATTGCCTTGGTCATCACCTTCCAAGGCCTCTATCTCAAAATGCTTACTGTAACGGCAAATAACTAACCCTTGTTGTTCGCTACTGAACTCCCCAGATTGAATTTGACGACTCAGGTTACGTTCTTTTTTGAGTGCACGGTCACTGCGTTCTTGCTGTATTTTTTCAGCGCGCCAGGTTTGCTGACGATTGAGTTTACGTTTACTCATGATTCAATCATGGCTAGTTTCTGCGGGCGACTCATTTTTTTTATTTGATACTCGCGCTGACTTGCAGTGCTTCGGTCTTGACAGTTTTCTTGGTAAATTAACTTAACAGGACGACGTGCGCGTGTATAGCGTGCGCCTTTGGTGTTATCGCTATTATGTTCATCGACTCGCCGAACAATGTCGATGGTGATGCCTGTGTACAAACTATCGTCGGCGCAGCGCACTATATACACAGACCAAGCCACGCTTACTACAGGACGTCGGCTCGCTCTCGTGCAGCGGCGAGTAAGGCTAATCGGGCTACCACGCCATAGGTATAAAAGCGGTTGGGTGGGCAGTCTTCGCCGCTACCTAATTTGGCTTTGATGCAATCTTCAGCAAAAGGCAGGGGTTTGAATTGCGCACCTGGCGCGTTTAAGTTTTCATCGTTAGCACGGTTTACATGCACACGGTAAAAGCCTCCGACCACAAAATGATCCATCATATAAACAACGGGTTCTGCGACGTTATTATCTGGCCCCCAAGTTTCATAGGTATAAACGCCTTCTTGTACCAACACGTTGCTGACTTGATGACCGTCTTTGCCTTTGTCCATTTTATTGCGCTGTTTACGATTTAAATCGCGCACTTCATCTGGGCTTTTGACCACCATGATATTCATACCGTAGGTGCCTGCATCGGATTTCACGAACACGAAAGGTTCTTCGTCGATACCGTATTCTTTATATTTGGCTTTTATTTCAAGTAGGATTTGAGCCACATTGATGGCTAGACAATCCTCGCCCTCACGATCTTTGAAGTTAATTTCACCACATTTTTTAAAAATAGGGTTCAATAACCAAGGGTCAATATCAAAGGTGCTAGCGAATTCTTCGACGACATTATTATAATGGGCAAAGTGCTCAGACTTTAAACGGTTACTCCAGCCGAGTTCAGCGGGTGGAATAATAGGTTGTTGTGCATTGACCAAAATATCAGGTAGGCCACTGCTCATATCATTGTTTAACACAACAATGCATGGATTAAAATCATCAACATAAAGTCGATCACCATCGCGCTTAACCGGATGGCGCGTAATAGTGGTGCCATCTTCGAGTTCAATAACATGCGCTTCATACAAGTCTTGAGCAATTGAACCAATTTTTATCTTAAAGCCCGCTAATTCGATATAATGCTTTAGCCGCACAATATTCTGCCAGTAATAAAGGTTGCGAGTATGGTCTTCGGCAATCAATAGAATACGGCAGGCAGATGGCACTAAGCGTTCTGTTGCAGTTTGAATAGCATGAACACATAAGGCTTCTGCCTCTTCGCTCAAGTTATTAAACCCAGCTGGAAAAAGGTTAGTATCAACTGGAGCAACCTTGAATCCAGAATTACGTAAATCTACGCTTGAATAAAACGGAGCTTGGGTTTTGCGCCACTCGCGGCGAAACCACTGTTCAATGTTGCTTTGATTATCAAGCATTAGCCGTTCAATATTCTTTAGTGGGCCCGTTAAAGCGGTGACTAGGTTGGGGATAAGATTAGTCACATCCTTGTCGCTTTTAAGTTTTGTTTGAGGAGAATTCGCCATATTTTTGATTTCAATTTGTAGATTGCACAACGAATTGGCAAAATCTAGCTGTGTTATTGGGTAATTAAGTCTGTTTTATAATTAGACCTTAATCAGGTGTTCTTATAATTCTTGGATATTATACTCATTGGCTATATAAGTTGGAGGTTAAAAATCATAAAACAACAGGGTGTCAAAGAAAATCAATAGTAACATTATGAAAATTTTGTTAACAAAAATCCTACAATGTTGTATTGTTAGAGGTGTAAACAATATTAATAACAATAATTTAAACCAATTACCTCTAAGTATTATTAGAAGTTATTTGTTAGCTGAGGCTCTATTATGCATCAAAAAGTAATGGTCATTGATGATAGTAAGACTATTCGTATGACTGCAGAAACGATCCTAAAAAAAGAAGGGTATGAAGTTTTTACGGCAACTAACGGTTTTGAGGCGATGTCTGTTATTACAGATACCCGACCTGATATTATATTTGTGGATATTATGATGCCGCGATTGGATGGATATCAAACTTGTAAACTAATTAAAAACAATAGTTACTTTAGACATACCCCAGTGATCATGTTGTCGAGTAAAGATAGTTTATTTGATCGTGCTCGTGGTCGCGTTGCGGGTTCTGAACAACATATCAATAAGCCCTTTACTAAAAGTGAGTTATTAGAGGCGATTAACCGATATGTATAACGCTAGTTAGCTTGTAGACGGCTAAATTAGAATAATAAAAATAAATAGTTGAAGATAAAACGATATGCAAAGTAAAACAGTATTAGTTATTGATGACTCTATGACGGATTTTCTTTATGTTAAGAATATTTTGGCACACGGAGGTTATCAAGTTGCCTATGCGCAATCAGCCAAAGAAGGTATTGATGAAGCTAAAAAGATACAACCAGATTGTATTTTGATGGACGTTGTTATGCCTGAAATGAATGGGTTTCAAGCAACCCGAGTGTTGTCGCGTGAAGTGACGACTTCTGATATTCCAATTGTTATGTTGAGCTCTAAATCTCAAAAGACGGATAAAGTTTGGGCGGAGCGACAAGGTGCGAAGCATTACATTATTAAGCCAGCTAACCCGAAGTTGCTGTTGTCGAAACTACAGTCATTATTGACCTGATGTTGTTTGATTTTAAGTTAGGCAAAACAAGATAACCGAAATTTTATTAATTTATGTCAGAAATAAGCGCATTTGAATTGCTTGGCAATATTCGCAGTAAGGCGATTGAACTAGATAGTGCAGTTGCTAACTATTCGATTCAATCTGCGGGAATTAAAAATATTGCTTATGTGGTCAATGGAGTCAATTTTTTTTGTGATGCGGAAGATGTAAGAGAAGTGTCTACCTCGCAGAATTTAATGAAGGTGCCGCAAACTAAGCGTTGGATGCGTGGGATGTTTAATTCTAAAGGTGTTTTATATTCGGTAACTGATTTATCGTTATTTGCAGGTTTTGATAGAGCGATTCAGGAAAATAGAGGACACCTGTTGTTATTAGCAGACGCAGATAAGCAAAGCGCTTTGTTAGTAAATAGGGTGATTGGTTTTCGTTACTTTGAAAGTAAAGATAAAGTTGATAACCCTGAGAGCAACCAAGGTGTGCCCGACGGTTTAAGTCCGTTTGTTGCTGAGGCTTACTTTATTGATGATGAATTTTGGTACCGACTGGATATTGGTCGAATGCTTGAATCAGAACAGTTTCGTGAAGTTCAGTAATTGAAAAATAGAGTATGAAAATAAAACATTTTTTAATGACGTATTAAATTTGTACAATAAATGTAGGGTTTGTAATCAGGGTTACAAATAAGAATTGAATATTAGACCGACAAAAGGCGATTAATGTGTCGTGAGCAAAAGCGGTAGAAGATTAAAGGTGAAAAACTATGAATGATTCAATACTAAATACTGATCTAGAAGATCTAGAGTTAGATGACTTATTGGAGTCTGACCAGCTTGATGACGATTTTCAGGATTTTGAAGATCCATCAGAAAATGAAGCGACCGCAGCTGCCGTTGAAGAGGGTGGTAATGGGCGTTTTTGGATGATTGTTGCAATTATTTCTTTTGCATTGGCGTTACTAAGCAACTTACTTTTAGCGCCAATGATAACGACGCAATTGCAGCGAGCCAGTCAAGCGACAGAAGTGAGTAAATCGATTGATTTGACCGCTGCGTCTGCATTGCAAGCGTTAACAGAGTCTGGCGACTATGATACGTTTGAATCGGAACTCGCTGAAACTGAGTCTACCGTCAATGAGCTTAGCGGTTCAACTTCAGTGTTTGCATCTATGGGGAATTTGTTGTTTGGTAATGGTGAATATAATACAAGCCTTACGAACGCATGGGGTGATTATCAATCAACCGCAAGTTCATTCGCTGAAAACAAAGATAAAATTGCTGAAATTAAATCAAAATTAACAAGTTTGAGTTCTTTGATTGCTGGTTCGATGAATGAGTCTATTGTTTTTGCTGAAGCGGTTGCTAAAGAAGGGCGTGCTAAAGAGACTGGAGTTACTAAAGATAAGTATCTGTTCTTAACTGCTGAGGCATCAAACCTGAATGGCATTCTTGGTCGTGTTAGTACAACGGTAAGTAATTATTATTCACCTAGCACTAATATTCCAAGCATCTCTGATGCGCAAAATGGTTTGATGGTAGTGTTGCGCGATACTCTTAATCGGATACTAGGCAATGCTTCTGAAGTTGTAACCACGGCTGCGGAACCACTGCAGGCACGATATGATGCGCTGGCTACTAATGTTTCTGAAGTGAGTGATCGTGCTAGTGTATTGATTGCTGCACGCAGTCAATTGTCACAAATGAACACGCAAGGTAGCTCACTAGCTGAGGCAGCGGCGAACGCTCAAAACCAATCAAGTTTGGTGGGCTTTCTAGCTAGCATTATTAACTACCTTCCGATCCTGTTGGCTTTATTAGGTGCTTATGCGTTGTGGCGTTTTTCTAAGTCGCAAAGCAGTGGTATGGCCCAGAATGAAATGTTGTTAGAGGTAACCCTTGCTGAGCAGCAAGAGTCTATTCTCAAGCTTCTTGATGAAATGAGCGCGTTAGCGGATGGAGACTTAACAGTAGAGGCCGAGGTGACTGACCAGATCACTGGTGCAATTGCTGACTCGGTAAACTATGCGGTGATCGAGATGCGTGATCTAGTATCGCAAATTAATCGAGCTTCTGTTGAGGTGGCAAATGAATCAGCGTCTGCAGTGGACAGTGCACAGTCGGTATCGCAATCGAATACTAAACAGGCCGAGGAAATATCGGCCGCTGCGACACTGATGCAGCGTGTGACAGATTCAATGCGCTCAATGTCAGAACAAGCAAACAGTTCTGCCTCTATGGCAGAAGAATCAATTAATGTTGCTACTCAAGGTACGATAGCGGTACGCGATACCATCAAGGGGATGGAAGATATGCGCGAACAAATTCAGGATACCTCTAAGCGTATTAAACGCCTCGGAGAAAGCTCGCAGCGTATTGGTGATATTGTTGCTTTGATTGATGATATTGCTGAGCAAACGAATATTTTGTCATTGAATGCGGCGATACAAGCGTCTATGGCGGGTGAAGCTGGTCGCGGTTTTGCGGTAGTATCGGACGAAGTGCAAAGTCTGGCGGAACGTTCAACTGAAGCGACTAAAAAAATTGCCGCCTTGGTGACCACGATTCAAAATGATACCAATGATGCAGTTCTGTCGATGGAAAAAGCAACCCAACAAGTGGTTGCAGGTACTAAAGTTGCAGATACTGCAGGTGCCGCACTGTCCGAGATTGAGGATGTGTCTCAGCGTTTGTCTGGGTTAATTAATCAAATTTCTAAAGGCTCAAATGAGCAGGCGGATGTTGTAACGCGAGTAACAGAACAGGTAAATGATATCAGTAAGTCCTCGGTGGAAACATCACGCAAGTCGCAAGATTCGGCGAACTCGATTGCTAAATTATTAGAATTAGCAAAAGAGCTTGAGTCTTCAGTAACACGATTTAAGCTTCCAGTTAGTTAATTTGCTTGCTAGTTGAATAAATCATAAAAGTAAAATATAGACGCTTATGTCCGCTTACTCAAATATAGATCGCGAAACCTTTCAGTGGGTAAGAGCGGAAGTTGAAGTTACTTTAGATGCTGCGCGCAATGTTTTGCAGGAGCATTCTGATGCCGACAACAAAGATGGCTTACGCCAATTGATGAGTCATCTTCATCAGGTGGTTGGTTCTTTGCAAATGCTCGAATTGAAATCACTTTCAACATTAATTTTAGAAAGCGAACTATTAGTTGAAGACTATAGTTCGAGTGATAGTTCGATCGCCAAGTCATCATTTATTGAGTTACTCGAAAATGGGTTTTCAGCGTTAAGCGCTAATTTTAATCGGATTGAGCAAGGTCTAAG
>JALZWI010000056.1 GCA_023299895.1 Arenicella sp.
CCGTCCAACATTTCTCAACCCTCGCGCGCGAGCTGGGCGTGGTTCTGCCCATTTCGTTCTTTGAACGCGCCGGGCAAAGCTTCTTTAACGCGCTGGCGATGATTGATGCCGATGGCCGCATGATGGGCATCTACCGCAAATCCCATATTCCCAACGATGTGGCCTATCAGGAAAAACAGTTTTTCAGCCCCGGCGATACCGGGTTCAAGGTCTGGGATACCGCCTTTGGCAAAATCGGCGCCGCGATTTGCTGGGATCAATGGTTTCCTGAGGCCGCGCGCTGCATGGTGCTGCAAGGGGCCGAGGTGTTGTTATACCCCACCGCCATCGGGTCCGAACCAACCCGCCCAGATGCCGATTGCATCCCCCATTGGCAGGCGGTGATGTGTGGCCATGCTGGTGCAAATCTGGTGCCTGTGTTGGCCTCAAATCGTGTTGGCCAAGAGGTCGCTACAGAAGACGAAACCTTGCGACTAGAGTTCTTGGGCGGCTCCTTCATCGCGGACCATTTCGGCAAAAAAGTAGCCGAGGCCGGGCGCGCAGACGGAGAAGTTTTAACGGCTGAATTTTTACAAAAATTAGCCGAGTATTGCCGCGCTAAAAAACTATTGGTGATGAGTGATGAAATCTATTTTGAGGTTTGTCATGGCGATACTCAGCATGTCTCGATAGCGCAATACTACCCCGAAGGCACATTTGTACTAGGCGGATTGAGTAAACATATGTCGATTGGCGGTTGGCGTTTAGGTGTTGGTTTATTCCCGAACACCGATTTAGGTAAAGAAGTGATGAGTAAAATGGTTGTATTGGCCAGTGAAACTTGGTCAGGTGTCGCAGCACCAATCCAACATGCCGCCGTTAGCGCCTACAGCCTCACCCCACAGCTTGAGGAATATGTGAAAGACTGCCGAACAATACATGGCATTCGCACAAGGTTTATTCGTCAAGCCTTAGTCGACTTAGGCATCCTTTGTAGTGGTGGCCGCGGGGCATTTTACACAACAGCAAATTTTGATAAATATTCATCTGGCTTAGCTAAAGTGGGTGTCACCACATCCGCAGAGCTAGCTAAATACTTGTTAGAGCATTATCGAATTGCAACTTTACCGGGCGCAGACTTTGGACTACCAGAACAGGTATTGTCAATACGTCTTTCCACCTCTTATCTGGATATGGAAGGCGAAATTGACCCACAAAAAATCTACGACCTTTATAAATCAGGTAAGAGTGAAGCAGAGTTAATGTCAGCCAAACACCACCCGATGGTACACAAAGCAATGCAAGCCTTTAAGCAATTTCTGACTGAGATTCGGGTTTAAAATTAGTTTATCTATTCACCATGACTTGCGAGACTTTGAGTCTACAATAGCCCTTCAAAAAATTATCTTTCATCCTCAATGGAGAGAAAATTATGTTCAAAAAAACGCATTCTTTTTTATCATCGGTCGAACGAAATTTTGACATAGCAGCAGACTTACTTAATATTTCAAATGGCTTGCGACACAAGATTAAAGTTGCGAACTCAACGTATATCGTTCGCTTTGGTGTTCGCTTACGCGGTGAGCTACATACCTTTACAGGCTATCGTTCAGTTCATTCTGAACACATGGAGCCCGTCAAAGGCGGTATTCGCTATTCGCCTTATGCAGACCAACAAGAAGTTGAAGCCTTGGCCGCCTTAATGACGTATAAATGCGCTTTAGTCGAAGCACCATTTGGTGGTTCTAAAGGTGCTTTAGTGATTGACCCTTCTGCCTGGGAGAGTCATGAGCTAGAACGCATCACGCGTAGATTTACTCAGGAGTTAGCCAAACGCTCGCTGATAAGCCCAGCTCAAAATGTACCTGCACCCGACATGGGAACAGGCGAGCGTGAAATGGCGTGGATGGCCGATGAATATAAACGCCTAAACCCAAATGAACTTAATTCATGGGCTTGCGTCACGGGTAAACCGGTTAATAAAGGTGGTATCTCAGGTAGGATCGAAGCAACCGGGCGAGGCGTACAATATGCTCTGCGTGAAGCATTCCGCCACCCGCAAGATATTGCCTTCGCCGGTTTGACTGACACATTGGCGGGCAAACGAATTATTGTACAAGGCTTAGGTAATGTTGGTTACCACGCAGCCAAATTTTTATCCAAAGAAGACAACGCTTTAATTATTGCCATACTCGAGCATGATGGCGCAGTAGTTAATGAAGCAGGCATTGATATAGATAACCTACATAAGCACATCGCTCAATATGGTGGCGTGCAAGGCTACCCAGGTTTTGTCGAAGAGTCAGCATCAGTATTAGAAATGGACTGTGACATTCTCATTCCAGCAGCGATGGAAGGCGTTATAACTCAAGACAACGCGGATCGAATTAAAGCCAGAATTATTATTGAAGCAGCCAATGGCCCGATTACGTTCACCGCTAATGAAATATTAAGAGAGAAGAACTGTCTGATTATTCCAGATTTATACGCAAACGCAGGCGGCGTAACCGTGTCATATTTTGAATGGGTAAAAAACATCGGTCATATCCGTTTCGGACGCATGCAGCGACGCGAAGAAGAACGCAAGACTACATTAATGGTCGAAGCTATAGAGTCGATGACGGGTAAACCATTTCCGCTAGATGCGTTAACAGAAATTAAAAATGGCTCAACCGAATTAGATTTAGTACGCTCAGGATTAGACGATACCATGCGTCAAGGCTATCAGGTCATGAGTGAAAAATGGCACAGTGATAACTCAATTCCAGATCTACGTACCGCCGCAATGATGATTGCCCTAGAGCGCATTGTTGATTCTTATAAATCACTGGGTATTTAAACTGCATTGCTAGAAGAGCTCAAGATTCTTGACTTTTTGATCGGGCAAAAACATACTCAAACGGCCATTATCCAGATGAGGCAAATAGCAAGAGCCTTACCCCTTCAATACGGGTCGCTCCATTCCTTGTTCTGTCATAGTTATCAATCTTTACAGTATAGATTCTCGCGATGAGTAACAAACCAAGAAAACAAAAAAACAAAAACTCCAACACACCAAAAAAGGTAAAAGCTAAGAAAGATTTTAGTTTTAAGCGAAATCACTTTTTTAGCTTATTGTTGGTTGTGACGGCGGCTACAGCACTTTATTTTGCATACGCAGCCTACTCAAACAACCTGAAAAAACTACACGATTTGTCTGTATTTGAAGAACGCAAGTCAGTCTTAGTTCAGATACATGATCCATACTGTTCAAGCTGTCGTATATTGCTTTCCAGTGTCGAATCTGTGATCACGGAATTTCCAAATATGGAATATCGTATCGCCGATATGAACATGCCTCAAGGCCGTCGATTTGCTCTTAAACATCAGATGGGAATTACTTCATTGGTACATTCGAGTCGGTCAGGCAAAATCACTAAAATAACAGGCTTACAAACCAAGGAAGAAGTTCGTGATTTTTTAACGAGTGCAAATCGCTAAACCTAGGCTAATAGTGCAAGAACTAAAACCTCAGTTGTTGAATTTTGAATGTCTCTTGCGAGCAAGTAACGCCCAATCATTGACTTTTTGATTGGGCAGTAGAATACTCAATGCAGCCGTTGGCGAGTTTAACCATGGTCTGTCCCCGGTTACTAATGAAGTAGGTGTTAGCTATACAGGAGCAAGAATGAAGAGATACTTTATTTATGGATTGATTACCTCACTTGTACTAGCAGGTGCGTTGGGAATAACAGTGTTGCTTAGCGATAATTTCGACGAACTAGAAATTAGAATATTAGTTACCACATTAGCATTCGCTGTTTATAGCATTATCGGATTATGCTGTAACTCTATTGTCGAAGGTAAGTATTCTGATTTTGGAAAAATTGGGATAGGTGTTACGTTTATTGGTTTACTTTACGCTATCGTTACAACTTGGGCTACTCCAAAAAGTGGTGACTTTCTTGAATGGCGTTTTGGTATATTAGTTATTGCTCTTTGCTTTGCGCATTGCTCACTAATGTTGTTAGTAAAAACCTATAATTCAACTATCTCAGCTGTTAGAACCATATCAATATCAGCTAGCGTTATAGCTACTTTAATCGCATTAGTTATGATTTCAAATATCAGTACTAATTTAGATACATTTAAATTACTTGGTATTGTTTCAATCGTGGGTGTCATCGCTACGATTATTACACCAATTTTGTCAATCTCTGCTAATAAATCAAACCGGCGAAGATCTTAACTGAGAAAGCTCAAATAATATTTCTGACTTAAGTATTAAGAGATCATCTTTTATGTTTTGAATGACCGCTTTGGGCAAGAGTACTTAGTCATTGACAAATCAGTCAGGCAAAAACATACTAAATGCGGAGGAGTTAACGCCAGTTTTCATGATTTTAGCAAGGAGTAGTTAGGTATGATGAGGCCAGTAGATAGAATTGACGCAACAGGTGCGAATGCGATCAATGGCGATGTTGTTATTGACCTAGCAAAGGCAATATGGAATCTGGGAATGATATTTTTAGCAGTCTTGTTAGCGCCATTCTACTTCAGTTTTGATGCGTTTTCCTTTTCCTGATTCTTACTTACTTCAGCCTTTTGATCGACCATAGTGTAGGCATGCATCGGTTAATGATCCATAATTCTTATCAGTGTGTCCCATGGCTAAGCGACTATTAATTTACATAGGCGTGTTGGTAGGCATGTCCGGCCCGCTAGGTATAATTAAAATTCATGATTTACGGGATTGGGCTCAAAGGCAAAACAGTTGTCATCCCTTCTTTTCGCACGAAAGATCATATTTAACCGATATCTGGTGGCAGCTAACATCAAAATTCGTGTTTATCGCACCACCCCGTATAAATATCGAGCCAAAATATTCGGGTGATAGGTTCTATGGTTTTCTGGAAAAGACTTGGCGGTGGCAACAGCTGGTTTTTGCTCTCATATTGTTCGCGCTTGGAGGTATGCAGTTTGTGGTGTGGGGAGTATTTGTTCGTATTGCAGTAAGCATTGTAGGACATTGGACGATCACCTACTTTTGCCACAATCCAGGTCCAGCAAGGTGGCGAGTGAAAAACGCAGCTGTCCAAGCGTCAAACACACCTGGCTTAGACTTGATTACATACGGAGAGTGCTGGCATAACAACCATCATGCGTTTCCAGAATCTGTAATAATAGGGCTTGAAAAAAGTCAAAGTGATCCTAGTTGGCGTTTTATTCAGTTCCTGAATTTTTTTGGTTTGGTCGGTGAAATAGGTAGGCCGCGATCAAATGATTCAAGAGAAGATCTGTATGAAGAAGGTTTGAATTAGACGATAGCCACAGCTTACCTTTATTTGGAGAAACGAAATGGAACACAATAGTATTGCAGCTCGATGGTTGGCGTTGAAGGACCGATTTGGTCACAGACGCATAACAACTATTGCTTACCTTCTTATCGTTGGCGCGATTTCTCTTTGTATTTCGGCTTTGTTTATTGGCGGGCTTGGCCAATCTGCATTACTTTACATGCTTATTCCATATGGTATTTCTTTGTTAATTGCATCAATGCGATCTTATGAAGTTGCAGAAACCAATTTAAAAAAATATTTACGTCATATGGTGACTGCGATACTAATATTTCTTGCAACATCTATTGTACTGAGAGAAGGGTTCGTATGTGTCGTTTTCTTTTTTCCGATCTATTTTGTTATTGTTAGCATAACCTATGCTATTCGAGAAATTAGTTTACGAAAGGCGGCAAAGCGTAACCGAATTTACTCTGTGGCGGTGCCTTTGTTCGTCATATTACTATCGTTTGAAGGCACATCGAATTCGCTGAGCTTCGAACGTAATTCCTCGGTTCGCGTTAGTAAAACAACTTCTTTATCAGTTGATGAGATCAAGGTGAATTTAGCAACGGCATTTGATTTGGATAAAAGTCGGCATTGGATGCTATCGATTTTCCCTATGCCTTACCACATAGAAGCTGGATCATTGAACACAGGCGATATACACACAATTAAAACGCGCTATCAACGTTGGTTTGTTACAAACACTCATGAAGGTGAAGCTCAATTGCTGATACAGCATGTTGGTCCTAACACCGTTCGCACGAAGCTATTGAATGACACGACTTATTTCGCATCATACCTGAAGTTGCATGGCACGCAGATCGAATTTCAATCTCTAGAATCCGGGGGTACAGATATCACGCTACAGATTAATTTTGAACGTAAGTTAGATCCCGCCTGGTACTTTAAACCCGTACAAAAATTTGGCGTCAGTAGAATGGCAGAGTTTTTAATTGATGAGATAATGATTCGTGAAGACTCAGCATAGATACTCTAATCCACGAATTGATTCTCTTTCTGTTGCGGGTGATGCTAGCAAGGGGCAAGTGCACTTTGAACCTATTAAAGCAATTTGGCTGACAACGATGATCTTATTCGGGACTATCGGCAGTGTTCTTACTATATCTATCAGTGCGATTATATTGTTTGTAGGCTTCACTGCAGTAACATTATGTCTTGGTCATTCTCTTGGAATGCATCGGCGTTTCATTCATCGAAGTTACCTATGCCCTAAATGGATGGAATACTTATTTGTACATTTGGGTGTTCTGGTCGGGCTTGCTGGTCCTTTGGGTATGCTAAGAACGCATGATTTACGAGATTGGGCGCAACGCCAAAGTAATTGTCATGATTATTTTTCTCATGGTAAAGCATGGAAACATGATGCGTATTGGCAACTTTTTTGTTCGATTAATTTAGATGCCCCTCCGGAATTTGTACCTGAACCTGAAATTGCTAATGATGCTTTTTACACTTTCATGGAACGAACGTGGATGTTGCAACAACTGCCATGGGCGTTGGCGTTCTTTCTAATCGGAGGTTGGTCCTGGGTTTTCTGGGGCATTTGTTCTCGCGTGAGTGTAAGCGTGATAGGCCATTGGATGATAGGCTACTTTGCACACAACTCAGGAGATCGCGATTGGCATGTTGAAGGCGCTGCTGTGCAAGGTTTCAATATTCCATTTTTTGCTTTATTAACGATGGGGGAAAGCTGGCACAATAACCACCATGCATTCCCTAATTCTGCAAAACTAGGATTGAAATCGAATCAGCCTGATCCAGGTTGGTTAGTGTTATTAATATTAGAGAAAATCGGTTTAGTATCAAATTTAGTAACACCGGAAGACCTAATGGTGAGAACGGAATTAAAGCGTTTGAGACATGCAACAGAATAATTATAAACTGCGAATAAATTGTTGCGTGTAGTTGTCTACTTGTCATCGATGACCTAAGTTGAACCAATGACCGCTGTGGGCGGTCGGTCGGTCGCCAATCTCTCCAAATGGATGTTAAGATTGTTTGCTAAGCGCCTTTACTGCGCCCGAAAATTAGAGAGAGGAAGTAATGCCAAAAACAAACAAACAAAAAAAGGTTATTGATGCGGTACACGTGTTTTCGTTTGTGGGGGGGCTGGTGCTTTTATTTGTTGATATGACTCTAATGCCAAGTGATGTAATTTGGCTTACTGTTGTTGGTTTGGGTCTGGTGCTGGTGGCTCTATGTCTTGGGTTCAGGAATATATAATAGCTAGCCCGAAAATTAGAGAGAGGAAGCAATGCCAGAAAAGAATAAAATCAAACACAGTAAGGTTGTTGAAGCGATAATCAAATCTTTGCTTGTGCTTGGTGTGGTGCTTATAGTTGTCGATGGGGCTGTAATGCCAGATGATGAAATTTGGGTAGGTGGTATTGGTTTGGGTCTGGTGCTGGTGATTCTATTCTATTCTATTCCCTCTGGAACATAGATAACAAGCCCGACAATTAGAGAAAAAAGGATGCCCTCTTGCATAAGTCCCATAACGGGACTATAATTATTTATGAGAATAATTGCACTATCTACATTAAAAGCGTTTTGGGAAAATACCCCTGAATACTTAGATGCTAAAGAGCAAATACTAGTTTGGTACCGTATTGCATTAAAGGCCGATTGGTCAACGCCGGCTGACGTGAAAGCCGCTTTTGGTTACGCCAGCATTCTTAAAGATGGCCGAGTCGTTTTTAACATTGCTGGTAATAAGTATCGTTTAGTTGTGTGGATTAATTACGACTATCGAGTCGTCTATATTCGTTTTATAGGTACACATTCGCAATATGACAAGATCGATGTACAGAGTATATAGAGGCAGGAAATATGAACATTAGACCCGTTAGAAATGAGTCAGACTATCGAGCAACTCTAGTTGAAATAGAGGGTTTAATGATGGCCAAACAAGGTTCACCTGAGGGTGAACGATTAGATGTTTTAGTGACCTTAGTTGAAGCCTACGAGGCTAAAAACTATCCGCTTGATCTACCTGATCCAATTGAAGCGATCACGTTTGAGATGGAGCGCCAAAACCTAACAGTGAAAGATCTTGTTCCTATGATTGGCCGGAGCAATAGAGTGTATGAGGTTTTGAACAAAAAACGCTCATTGACATTGGCAATGATTCGCAACCTTCATGAAGGCTTGGGTATTCCTGCAGAATCGTTAATCAAACAGTGATCGAAGAAGTCGCTACCACTAAATACGTGTTAGGTAAAACGGGAATTCGATTAAGGGACTTTATAAACCGTACTGATAAGCCCGAAACCTAGAGAGTCTCCGTGGTGTTGTAATATTTGACCGGCTGTAGAATATTCATTGCGGACTGTCGGTACCCTCATTGAATGAAAGGATTTATAGCGTAATGAACAAAATGTTTTGTAATCAATTAAATGATAATAATTTTCGAGTGATAATGGGATCCCACTTTTATCACAGCTGTTATGTGCATATTTAAAGGGAGTTCTAATTGTATTATCTAGCTGCAATTTTAATTATCGTAATAGGTATAGCTCATTCGTATCTCGGCGAGAAATATATTCTTATAAGGCTGTTTCGAAAAGACGACCTGCCTAAACTTTATGGTGGCACTAAGTTCACCAAAAATACTTTGCGTTTTGCGTGGCACTTAACAACTGTCGCATGGTTTGGTTTTGCGTTTTTAATTATTCACATTTCAGGTGGTACGTTATCTGAAAATGTAATTGGTAACATAATTGCTTTTACATTTTTAGCCCACGGAATAGTTTCTTTGGTTGGCTCAAAGGGCAAGCATTTTTCTTGGTCTGTATTTATTGTTATTGGCATTCTGGTACTCTATGCATCAAGCACATAACAAACTTAAAAATTTACATTCACTACATTCATTCGGACGCGCAAAAAGCGCGCGCCCGTTTTAACGGCGTGAAGTGCATGAATCGAGGACTTAAGTGGTGATTGAGAAACTTTTGAAGGAGATCGTTGATGAATATGATCAGGCTAAAGTAAAAAATCTATTTGATCTGCTCTTAGATAGTTGGCTATATTTTTATTTTAATGAACAGCCGGGAAGAGATTCTAGAGTGAGTGACGGGAATGTTATTTCTATATTGCAGGTAGATAAAGAAAAGCCGATTATGGTACCGTTAATTAAAAATGAACATGGATGCAACGGCGTACTGTATACAAACTCGGAGTTTGCAAAGACAACAGCAGAATCTGATTGTAAAATTGCCAAAATGAAATGTAGAGACGTTTTCGGTATGTTCTACAGAATGAGGGGCGTCGATAGTGTATATATACAAGGTAATTACGGCAACATACTGCCTAGTAGAAACGATCTCGCAATGTATGGAGAAATCGTATAACAAGAGACTATGGTTCAATTTTAGAAATTTGATTATTCCCTTTTTGTGAACACTTGAACGGCTGAAAAGGGCAAGCAGTACTCAGTCATTGACTTTTAAATCAGGCTATAGAATACTCAGAGCGGTCGTTGGGGACTTTCAACAAAACGGTGAAATTTTCACCTTGCAGGAAGTACTAAAGGACTAGCATCTATACCAATGCTTAAACGCAACATTCTACAAAAAAGTCATTTTGTAGAATGTTTGGAGTCAGGATAATGTCTCTTCGATACTACGGACAGTCAAAACATGGGCTTTTGCAAATGGCACTAGACCTAGAACGGTAAATAACGGTTAGTTCGTGTTACATAGTTCTGGAACTCTTCACCGTGCTCTTTGTGCAAATATGGTTCTTCTATTTTTCGTAC
>JALZWI010000057.1 GCA_023299895.1 Arenicella sp.
AGCAACGACGCTCATTTTTCTAACTTTTTAACCGGAGATGAAAGATGAGTATTAATCCATCGATCCCTGAATTTACTGACTATTTAGTCAAAGATATTAACCTTGCTGACTTTGGTCGTAAGGAAATTGCCATTGCCGAAACCGAAATGCCGGGTTTGGTGTCTATTCGTGAAGAATTCCTAGCTGTGCAGCCTTTAAAAGGTGCTAAGATCACAGGCTCTTTGCACATGACTATCCAAACAGCGGTGCTGATTGAAACTCTAGTCGCTTTAGGCGCTGAAGTACGTTGGGCGTCTTGTAATATTTTCTCAACGCAAGATCACGCGGCAGCCGCAATTGCAGCGCAAAATATTCCTGTATTCGCTATTAAAGGCGAAACGCTTGAAGAGTATTGGGACTACACACATCGTATCATGTCTTGGGAGGGCGATACTGGCCCGAACATGATTCTTGATGATGGTGGTGATGCCACTATGTTGTTGATCCTTGGCGCTAAAGCCGAGCAAGACATCTCAGTACTTGATAGCCCCGGCAGTGAAGAAGAAACGTTTCTATTTGCGGCAATCAAAGCGACTCTAGCTAAAGATAATACTTGGTATTCGCGTCGCTTAGCGGGTGTGCAAGGTGTGACTGAAGAAACAACGACCGGTGTTGCGCGTCTATATCAAATGGTTGAAGCGGGTGAGCTGCCGTTCCCTGCGATTAACGTTAATGATTCAGTGACTAAATCTAAATTCGATAACCTTTATGGTTGTCGTGAATCTCTGGTTGATTCAATTAAACGCGCGACTGACGTAATGATTGCTGGTAAATCGGCGGTAGTCTGTGGTTTTGGTGATGTTGGTAAAGGTTCTGCTGCTTCACTACGTGCCCTAGGCGCCATCGTCAAAGTGACTGAAATTGACCCAATTTGTGCGCTACAAGCGGCAATGGAAGGTTATCAAGTTGTGACGCTTGAAGATGCGGTTGCCGATGCTGATATTTTTGTTACCACTACTGGTAACTTCAATATCATTACTCGCAGTCATATGGACAAAATGAAAGACCAGGCAATCGTTTGTAATATCGGTCACTTCGATAATGAAATCGACGTAGCTGGTTTAGAAGGTTGTGAATGGGAAAACATCAAAGACCAAGTGGACCATGTGATTTTCCCAGATGGCAAGCGCATCATCTTGTTAGCGCAAGGTCGTTTAGTTAATCTAGGTTGTGGTACTGGTCACCCTAGCTTTGTTATGTCTAACTCTTTCACTAACCAAACATTGGCGCAGATTGAATTGTGGACTAAAGGCGAGAAATACGGCAAAGATGTTTACATTTTACCGAAGCACCTTGATGAAAAAGTTGCACGCTTACACCTAGAAAAAATTGGTGTGAAATTGACAACGTTGACTCAGGAGCAAGCGGATTATATTAATGTGCCTGTAGAGGGCCCGTATAAACAGGACCATTACCGCTACTAAAATTTTGATTTAGGCTGCGACTTTTGCGGCTACTCTTCGTTGTATCGGTGCTCGGTCAGTTGCGTACTTTATGTACGCGCTTTTCCTGTGCGCCGATACGCCTCGATTAGCCACAAAATTCGCGACCCTAAAATAAAAATTTACTATCAAAAAGATAGGAATATAAAATGAATACTAAAAAAACACCTGAGCTTAGTTTTGAATTTTTCCCGCCACGCACTGATAAGGGCGTGGAGAATATGGCTAAAGCGCATACTGAGCTGGCTAAGTTTGAGCCGACTTTTTTCTCGGTGACGTTTGGTGCGGGTGGAAGTACTCAAGACGGGACTTATGATGCGGTGAAGAGCATGATTGAAGCCGGTTCGGATGCGGCGCCGCATATATCTTGTATTGGTGCTTCACAAGAGACCATTCGATCTATGGTACAAGGCTATCTTGAATTAGGCGTTAAACGTTTAGTGGTGTTGCGTGGTGACTTGCCGTCTGGCATGGTTGAGCGTGGTGACTTTAATTACGCCAGTGATCTAGTGACCTTTATTCGTAAAGAGTTTGGTGATGACCTGCACTTAGAAGTTGCGGCTTATCCGGATTTTCATCCTGAGTCACGTAACCCTAAACAAGATTTAGAAAATTTTAAACGCAAAGTAGATGCGGGCGCCAACTCAGCCATTACACAATATTTTTATAATGCGGATAGCTATTTTGCCTATGTCGATGAAGCGAATCGTATGGACGTCACGGTGCCAATTATTCCAGGCATTATGCCAATCAATAATTATGCAACCTTGGTACGGTTTTCAGACGCCTGTGGTGCAGAACTGCCACGCTGGATACGTGCGCGACTTGAAGAGTACCAAGATGACGAAGCCTCATTACTGGACTTTGGATTGGATGTGGTCACACACTTGTGTTTGGATTTACTAGATAATAATGTGGATGGGTTACATTTTTACGCATTGAATAAAATCGAACCTGTTAAAGAAATCTGTAAACGAATTGGCTTTCAACAAGTCTAATTCAGAATATATAAGCCCGACAATAAAACTAAAAATAATGACAAATCGAACTGAAGAAATTAAGGCATTGATGGCTGAACGCATTTTGATTTTGGATGGTGCCATGGGCACGATGATTCAACGCCATAAACTTGAAGAACAAGACTATCGTGGTGAGCGTTTTGCAGATTGGGAATCGCCACTCAAAGGCATGAACGATTTGTTGGTGCTGACTCAACCAGAAATTATCGCGGGCATTCATAAAGAATACTTAGAGGCGGGCGCAGACATTATTGAAACCAATAATTTTAATGCGACTACCAGTGATTTAGTACGCTACAACTTACAGGACTATGCTTATGAATTAAATGTTGAAGCCGCTAAATTAGCCAAAAAATGCGCGCAGTCTTACAGCACTGAAGATAAGCCACGTTTTGTTGCTGGCGTATTAGGCCCTAATCAAAAAACCGCGTCGGTATCGGTTGATGTAAATGACCCAGGTGCTCGTACGATTACTTTTGACGAATTAGTTGAAGACTATTCTTTAGCCACCCGTGGTTTGATCGAAGGAGGTGCCGATATTATTTTGATTGAAACCATCTTCGACACACTCAATGCTAAGGCGGCAGTGTTTGCTGTTAAAACAGTATTTGACGAAGATAATGTCGAACTACCAATTATGTTGTCAGGCACGATTACTGATCAATCGGGTCGCACCTTAACTGGTC
>JALZWI010000058.1 GCA_023299895.1 Arenicella sp.
AAAAGCTGCTCCATCAGCTATAGAAAGTACCATCTTGATCTTCATACCGATCTGCTGTTCAGTCTCGTTGGGATCCAGCTTTATTAATGCGCCACCAGATTGAATCGATTCTTCAAAATCGTTTGTTTCAGTGATCAAATCCATAAAGACTGTATTTCGTTCTTTTAGTCGATTTACCGCTTGCTCATACTCTTCAGTGAGTAAATTCACGCTTTTTGCATCAAACCTATCCTCACCAAAGGTGGTTTTCAATTTACCAACGAACTGCTGTTTCACACCATCAAACCAAATTTCCGCTTCAGGTCCTAAATGGTTCATCAGGTTCTTTTTTAAGTTGCTGTCCATACCATGCCTCCCACTGAGCATTCTCTAATGTGATTTTTAGCGCTGCTACTACATACTATATTTTCAATATAGACTCTCATTGCTAAAACTCCCCAGTGTTAAAATCAGATAACACACATCGTAGTTTACGTTTCAGATTGAGATAAGATTCATTAGTTATAACTAATGAGCTATCCATATCTAAGATCCATTGACTGATAGCATCTTTGTTATCCGATGCGCTAGGGTAGCCCAACACATACAATAGGTGATTACCTTCTGGTATCTGTAATTGCATCATTAAGCTATTCGCTGCGCTGTATGCTTTTTGAAGTCTAAGGCGTTGGTTTAACAACGACTCCATTGTATTTATTACTTGTGCTTTATCTTGTTTCATAATTTCCTCTTAGTTGTTTATTTATTCATTTTTTGAGATAACAGTGCTGCAAATGCAGAACCATCTTGACGAGTTAAGTTGGGTACATAACGGCTATAGACTCTGAAAAGCATTTCGGTAGAGCTGTGCCCCAGTTGTCGAGCTATCCATTCGGGGCTTTCCCCAGAGGCTAGCCATAATGTGGCAGCAGTGTGTCTGGCTTGGTAAGGCCTTCGTTCTTTTAGATCTAGGTATCTTAAAATGGGATACCAGACTCGTTTGGTTACATTGTTGATGGCAAGTGGTTTTCCAACCGCGTTGCAGAAGACAAACTCTTGACTACCTGTCACCTCTTTCTGGCTCAATAGAGCTTCGTATACAGGGTCAGACATTTGAATTTCACGACATGAGCTATCGGTTTTAGTGTCGGTCATTTGATCCATGACAAAACTCTCTCTAATCAAAATTTGACGCCGCTCAAAATCAATATATTTCCATTTCAAGCCATGTATCTCCCCTGTCCGCATTCCAGTAAAAAAACGAAGCGTATAAAAAGGTTGATAATCCTTACGTACTTTCTCAAGAATTAACATCACCTCTTCTAAAGAGAAAGGCTCAATTTGTGTTTTTAGAACACGCAATGGTTTTATATTTTTGTACGGCGTATCAAATTCATATCGATCAGCTGCCTCCGTTAGAATCATTCTTACGGGTGTCATAATGTGATTAATACGGGCAGGTGAAAGACCTACTTTTCCATTAGGGCGATTAAGCTTTGCTAGGCTTGTTCTAAACGCCAATATCTCAGCTTTCTTAATCAATGAAACTGGCCTTTCTCCGAATACTGGCAATATGTGCTTATCTAAAGAGTTACGCAGTGTCTCTCTATAGGAGTGCTTCCACCCTATTTCGTTTTCGCTAAACCAAATATTAGTAAAGTCTTTAAAAAATGGAATTCCATCTACAAGCAGAATCCGCTTTTTAGCTATATGTTCGAACTTTTCTAAATGGACAGAATTTGGAAAATACTTTGCGTAATCAAAACTCCCTAAAAGAATTTCAGCCTCAATTCTATCCATCATCAGTCCCATTCTTTTCTTGTTTTGGACTCCATCTTTAAGCTTCGTGTACTCTCGACAGCGAATACCTTGATAAGAAAAATCAAAAAACAATCGCCCTCTTCTAGAATAAATTGGCATAATTTTGAACTAAAGAATGCCTTGCATCATTTGCTCTAGATCTGTTGGCACTGCCATATCAGTCTCTATGCGTTCCCATATATATAGAATTTTACGGCCACCAAAAGGTCTTATGTAATGGATACCCTCAAAAAGCACACTGTCTTTTAAGCGATTCCTAATAGTCCGAGGGTCGTATTTAATTTTTGAAGAAAGCTCTTCGGTTGTAAGATATGTTTGTGACATGGTATTCTCCTATTAGTTCAAAAATGATTTATACGACACCATTTTGGTGCTGTATAGAACCAATATAACACCAATATGAGATATATCAAGCTCTTTTTGGAACTATATAGCACCATTTAGATAACGAATAGTTTCTAATAAGGCTAGGAGCAATGCTTTGATAAGATGTAACCTATCAACGATAATGGGCGAGAAGAGAATCACTGCTACTGAAATTTCTGAAAAAACAGGGATAACTCGTGGAACGATAAGACGTCTCTACCATGAGACAGCTCAAAGAGTCGACTTGGATGTATTAGATAAGCTTTGTGTATACTTTGATTGTGAGCCAGGTGACTTACTCACACGTAAAAAGCCAGAAAATTAATTCATCAATAAATATAACTAGGGATTACAAGAAAAGGTTATTGTCGCCGCACTGTCTCCCTCTTGTCTCCATTGAAA